>DATILZ010000230.1:0-8718 GCA_035475995.1 Hanamia sp.
GTAAAAAGTATGTGGCTGTGATGAGCCCTTTTTTGTGGTAATCAGGACCACTCCATTACTGCCGCGTGTGCCATATATTGCTGAAGCCGCACCTCCTTTTAAAACATCTATAGATTCGATATCGTTTTGATTGATATTATCAAGATTGCCTCCCGGGATACCGTTAATAACAAATAAAGGCCCCAGGCCGGCATTTCTTGATGAAACACCTCTGAGCTGAATGCTTGGAGTAGAATTAGGATCTGCCGAGGCGGTATTCGTTACCGATAATCCCGCCACTTTGCCTTGCAGAGACATCAGCGCACTGTTGCTTGCTACTTTGGTAAGATCACTGGCAGAAAGATGGGTAATAGCACTTGAAACCTCCTTTTTATTTAATGTCCCATATCCGATTGAAACGATCGTGATATTTGCCAGGGCCTTACTGATCAATTTGAGTGAAGCAATAACATTTCCATTACCGATAGGAACTTCCTCGGTTGCATAGCCAATAGAACTGATCTTTAAAGTAGTAGCATTATCCGGCACATTTAGAGAGAATGAACCTTCAGCGGAGGTATTTACACCAATTGTGGTTCCTTCTACAATTACCGTTGCATTTTCAATGGGCGCTCCTGTTGAATCTGTTACTTTACCTTTCACTTGACGGGTTTGTGAAAGAGCAAATGTGGAGATAGAGAGAAAAAGGATCATGAAAAACAAAGAGGGTAGTTTTATTATTTTCATAATAATTACATTTAAAATGATTGTTTAAATCTGAGTATTAAATTAATCGCGGTAAATGGATAGAATGTTTCCTTTGGATGGTTAACATTGTATTATCCGGCAATACCTTAAAGACTTATAGACATCGAAAATAAGGAATTAGCTGCTTTTTTTTGACAAAAAAATTTATGCCGGAAATGATTGAAAGCTGAAAGCCGCTGTAGCACAGCATTTAAAAGGTTTTAAATTACTATAAAACTCGGGCGCAATTAAAAGCTGCATGCCGGCAATAAAATGCTATCACAAATGTTGGCCTTGTAGTAGCAGCTATGCTTATGATTTTCTTTCAGTAAACAAAGTAATATTGGCTTTTCGTAATTAATCCAAACTAGTGAAGTGCCCGTGACAATGAAAAGTAACATCCATTTCTCAATCCATAATCTTCTCCTGATAATTTAAAGGATTACAGCCAAGCACATGCGTATCAAGGCATCTTTTTTGTGCGTCCTTTTGAAAATTTCTTTTTATGAAAAATGCCGGTGGATTCGTTGCTTTTTTTAGCGGAGTGCTTTTAACGTTATTAATTTTGGCCATCTTCTCTTTTATGAATGACGAAAAGCAAATGGGGAAGAAAACAGGCGCCGTTCCAATAAATACTTTTTATGCACCAAAGCTTCCGCAGCAGTTATCGTTTGCCGGTGAACCGGTGCCAATAACAAGAGAAGATGTAAAGGAAAAATTTGATAAGGAATTTCTGAAAATATATTTTGATCCGGGAAACATGATTTACCTGATAAAGTTGTCGAATAAAAACTTTCCTGTGATTGAAGAAAGATTAAGAGCCAATGGTGTGCCGGATGATTTTAAATATTTATGTATCGCAGAGAGTAATATGCAAAGCTGGGCTGCAAGCAAAGCCGGAGCGGTGGGTTACTGGCAGTTCATGCCATCTACCGCCTCAGGTTACGGACTGGATCACAACAGCCTTGTAGATGAGAGGCGTGATTTACAAAAAGCTACTGATGCGGCATGTAAGTTCTTCATCAGGGCTTATAAAAAATTTGGAAACTGGACTGCGGCTGCCGCTTCTTATAATTGTGGAATGGGTGGATATAACAGCAGGGTGACGGCGCAACATTCCACCAATTATTATGATCTTGATCTGCCGGAAGAAACAAATAAATACATGCACCGGATCTTGTCATTCAAATATATTTTGGAAAATGCCGGTTCGCTTGGATACATCGTTCCTGATTCCTTAAAATATACAGTCCCTGAAACCAAAATCATGGAGGTTACTTCGGCGGCAGGTAACCTCAATCAGGTAGCAGAAGAAAATGGCATTAGTTATAAAGAACTGCAATGGTATAATCCGTGGATTAAAGGATATACGCTTCCGGCAAATAAACTTTATCATTTAATGCTTCCTGTAAAAAAATAAAAAGATATTTCCATTTCTCAATCAGGTTTAACGTATCTCATTATTTAATAATTCTGATCGTGAAAAAACATTTCAGACGATAAGATTTACAGCAAAAGAATAAATAACAGTAATTCTTCTTTTCTTTTTATTTCAACTTTTCGAAAAATTAAGATACTCCAAAACCTTCCTGTTTTCATAAGTTCAAAAGTTTACAAATCCATCTGAAAATTCATATTACTTTTGCCCATTCAATTTCAATATAATTTGCTTGCCCATGTTTGAGCTTTTATTGCAAAGTGTCCGGGAAAAGATCTCTGTTTCGAACGAAGAATTTGATTTTTGTAAGACACTTTTTATTCCAAAAAAATTGCGCAAAAGGCAATATTTATTACAGGAGGGAGATATTTGCAGATATACCGCTTTTGTGGAAAAAGGAATGCTGAGAACCTTTACAGTTGATGAAAAGGGAAATGAACCGATCCTGCAATTTTCAATGGAAGGCTGGTGGATAGCGGATCTGTACAGCTTTCTTACCGAAGAGCCTTCGCCGTATAACATTGAGGCTTTGGAAGATTGTGAATTGTTATTAATTAACAAAGAAAACTGGGAAATTCTGCTGGCAAAAGTGCCGGCGTTTGAGCGCTATTTCCGCATCCTCATTCAAAACAATTTAATTGCTACACAAAGAAGATTAATGAGTTCATTGAGCGAATCTGCTGAAGAAAAATATACGAAACTTATCCATAATTTTCCCGGTTGCATTCAGCGTGTACCCCAACACATGATTGCTTCTTATCTTGGCATTACACCCGAAACTTTGAGCCGCATCCGGGGACAAATGGCTGCGAGGAGTAAAGGGTGAAGGCAAATGCTAAAAGCAGAAAGCAAGAAACTTGGGCAATAATGGAAAGCTTTTTGAAGGTCAACTATTAAATCTGATTCCAAATGAAAGTTTTTATAACACGTGAAATACCGGAAGCGGGCTTACAAAAATTGCGGGACGCAGGAATAGAATTTGTAGAATGGAAAGAAAAAAGAGAACTAACGCAGCCTGAATTAATTGAATACTGCAAACACTCTGATGCACTGATAGCTGCTGGTTACAATAACATGGACGCTCATTTTTTAAAGGAATGCAGCCATTTGAAAGTAATTGCCCTCCATTCTGTGGGTTATGATAATGTAGATATTGCGGAAGCAGATCGTTTAAAAATTCCGGTAGGAAATACACCTGGAGTTCTTAGCGGTCCTACTGCTGATATTGCTTTTCTGCTGATGCTTGCTGTATCCCGGAAGGCCTTTTATCTGCATGAAAAGATCCTGAAAGGTGACTGGAAATTCTTTGAACCAACAGCTAATCTGGGCATCGGCCTAAACGATAAAACTATTGGCATTTATGGCTTGGGTAATATTGGTTTTGAAATGGCAAAGCGTTGCATGGGCGCATACAACATGAAAGTTATCTATCATAATCGTCGTCAAAACATTGCTGCTGAAAAGGTACTGAATGCTGAATATGTTTCTTTTGAAGAATTATTAAAAAGAAGCGATGTGCTTTCGGTGCATACCAATTTAACAGAAGAAACAAAAGGTAAATTTGATAAAGCTGTTTTTGAAAAAATGAAACCTACTTCCATTTTTATCAATACGGCAAGAGGCGCTATTCATAATGAAGAAGATCTTATCAAAGCTTTGCAAAACAAAACCATTTGGGGCGCCGGCCTTGATGTAACCAATCCCGAACCCATGCGAAAAGACAACCCGTTATTAACAATGCCAAATGCAGCAGTATTACCGCACATCGGCAGCGCTACTTTTGAAACAAGAGATGAAATGGCAACCATTGCAACCGAAAATGTTATTGCCGGATTAAAAGGAAAACGAATTCCTTTTCCTGTAAATCCGGAAGTTTATGATAAATAACAAGATTTTTATTTACATCTAATTAAAGCACTTCCCCTCACCCTTTCGCCTTCCACCTTCCCTTGATATATATCAATGCCTTTTCTTATCATATCTCATTGGCTATGGCCTTTGCCTCGTGGTACCTTTGTGTAACAAAAAAAAAGAAAAATGGCAATGAAAAAAACAATAGCAATTGTGGGAGCGACAGAAAAGGCGGGGGCTGAAATTGCCAAAAGATTTTCGTCTATCCCTTACCGTTTGCTGCTTGTTTCCAATAATGACGAACAACTTTCAATGTTATTTGAAAATATTTCCAAACAAAATCCAACAGCAGAAATTGTTACGATCAGTTGCGTGAAAGAAGGATGCTGGGAAGCGGATATCATCCTCCTCGCAGTACCAGGTTGCGAAGAAAAACAAGCAGCAGAAATGATGAAAGAAGTAGCTACTCAGAAAATAGTAGTAGTGCTTTCGGAAGCCGGTGTAGAGCAGCTTTTGCCTTATTCGAAAATAGTAACCGTTTCTGATATTTCTGCATCAGATGAAATTTCTATATCAGGAAATGATGAGGCAGTAAACGAAGAAATAGCAGCAATTTTTACCCAGGCTGGCTACCACGCAGGTATCGCAGGTGAGAACGATAGTGAGCAAGTAAATAATCATTAAATCATAAAAACAAACAAAAAACATGAACAAGATCATTGCCACAAATTCTAACAATTGGCCAGCATTAATCGCACGACTCGGGCTTGGATTAACGATATTTCCGCACGGTGCACAAAAGCTTTTAGGCTGGTTTGGCGGCTATGGCTTTTCAGGAACCATGGGATATTTTACAACACAGGCACATCTGCCATACATCATAGGGCTGTTGGTGATCCTTATTGAATTTATTGGCTCGCTCTTTCTGATTTTTGGTTTCCTTTCACGTGTTGCAGCCCTTGGGTTTATCGGAATTTATATTGGTGCAGTAGCTACTATTCATGCCGCAAACGGATTCTTTATGAACTGGAATATGGAAGCTGCCAAAGGTGAAGGATGGGAGTATTTTATCCTGCTGTTTGCACTCGCAATTATTGTATTAATATCCGGAGGCGGCAAAGCAAGCATTGATGCTGCGATCACAAAGGAATCTTCAATAAAATAAAAGCAACATTTAAAATAAAATAAAACAAAGAATATGTCATTAACAAAATGGTCATTAGACCCAACACACAGCGAAGTAAGCTTTAAAGTAAAACATCTGATGATCTCTACTGTAACAGGCCAGTTTAAAAAATTCAGCCTGGAAGGAGAAACAGAAACAGATGATTTTAATACCTCAAAAAAGATTCAATTTTCAGCTGACATCGATTCGATTGATACGAACAATGAGCAGCGTGATGCACATTTAAAATCTGCTGATTTTTTTAACGCTCCACAACATCCGAAAATCGTTTTTTCAGGCATAAAATATGAAGGTGCAGAAGATGGAAAACTTTATGGCGATTTAACTATTGCCGGAATTACCAGGCCCGTAACATTGAATGTGGAATTTGGCGGTATTGTTGTAGATCCTTATGGACAAACAAAAGCAGGCTTTACCGTTACCGGAAAAATAAGCCGCAAAGAGTTTGGAATTACTTACGGTGCAGTCACAGAAACAGGTGGTGTATTACTTGGTGACGAAATAAAAGTAAATGCTGAAATACAGTTGGTAAAACAAGCAGCAGCGCAGGAAGAAATGGCTGCATAAAGAACAAAGCCAGGAAGGCTTTTGAAGAAATAAATTAAAGAAAATCTGCAATAACCTTCCTGGTTTTTATCCTGTCGGCAAGGATTTTTTTTAAGTGTAAATCTTCCTGGCTTTGCTTATAAAAAATAAATAAAATCGAAATGGACAATAAAATTTTAGGGCTGCATCATATCACGGCGATTGCAGGAAATCCAAAACGAAACCTGGATTTTTATACGAAAGTGCTCGGGCAAAGATTTGTAAAAAGGACAGTGAACTTCGATGATCCTGGTACCTATCATTTTTATTTTGGAAATGAAACTGGTACGCCGGGAACAGTTCTTACTTTTTTCCCGTGGCAAAATGTAAGACAAGGATATAACGGAACAGGAATGGCTACAAATATTGGTTATTCAGTGCCCGATGGAAGCCTGGAATTTTGGACCCATCGCTTTAAACAATTCGGTGTGAAGCATGAAGAGGCTGGGGAAAAATTTGGCGAAAAACATTTGCCATTCCAGGATCCCGATGGTTTGAAATTAGATCTGGTTGTTGCAAAGAATGAGGATACAAGAAAGCCGTGGGAAACGGATGAAATAAAATCGACCGTTGCCACCAAAGGCTTTCACAGCGTTACTTTGACCCTCAGAAGGCTGGAACCTACCGTTGAGGTTTTGACTGATATTCTCGGTTATCATTTATTGAAACAGGAAGGAAACCATTATCGTTTTGTAACAGATGCCATTGACAATGCAAACGTAGTTGACTTAATAATTGCTCCTGATGTACCTGCAGGCTTGAATGCTGCGGGAACCAATCACCATGTGGCTTTCAGAGTGCAGGACGATAACATTCTGATGGATTATCGGGAAAAAGTTTTGAGTAAAGGATATAACATTACTCCTAAAATAGACAGGGACTATTTCTTCTCGTTGTATTTCCGTGAACCAGGAGGTGTGTTATTTGAACTGGCAACTGATAATCCTGGTTTTACAAAAGATGAACCGCTTAATGAATTAGGAACGCATTTAAAATTGCCGAAACAATACGAAAGCGCAAGAGCGGAAATAGAAAAAGTGTTGCCTGAATTGTATTGAAAAATTATAATGAACATAAAATAGAAAACATGAAAATAGCATTAGTTGGAGCGACAGGATTTGTAGGTTCTGCTATCCTGAAAGAAGCATTAGGAAGAGGAATCAAAGTAACAGCCATCGCACGGCATCCTGAAAAATTAAAGCCGGAAAATAATCTTACCATCGTGAAGGCGGATGTGATGGACACGGATAAACTGGCCGGAATATTTAATGGAAATGATGTGGTAGTAAGCGCATATAACGCAGGCTGGACGAACCCCGACCTTTATAATGAATTTTTAAAAGGTTCAAAATCTATTGAGGAAGCGGTAAAGAAATCGGGCGTAAAACGATATATCGTACTTGGTGGAGCAGGAAGTTTATTTATTGCGCCTGGTAAACAATTGGTAGATACACCTGAATTTCCGGAAGCATGGAAGCCAGGCGCACTTTCAGCACGTGATTACTTAAATATTTTGAAAGAGGATAAGGAACTTGATTGGACTTTCGTAAGCCCTGCAATCGAAATGAATGAAGGCAATCCGGGTGAAAGAAAAGGAGTTTATAGGACAGGTTTGGAAAATCCTGTCTTTGATTCAAATCATAAAAGTTATATTTCTGTGTATGACCTCGCAATGGCAATTGTAGATGAAGTGGAGAATCCAAAACATATTCGTGAACGGTTTACTGTTGGGTATTGAAATAAGAATATTGGTAATAATTTTTAAAACTTAAAAATAAAAAAAATGAAAGCATTGGTAGTAGGTTCCAACGGAACCATAGGAAAAGCAGTTGTGGAACTTTTAGAAGAAAAAGGAATCGAAGTAATTGGAGCTTCCCGCTCCACTAATCCATCTTTAGATATTACTGATTCGTCAGGTATAGATGGGTTTTTTGAAAAACTCGGAGAGGTAGATGCAATCGTTTCTGTTGCCGGTGACGCAGCATTTACATTTCTGGATAAAGTAACTGATGAAGATATTCAATTAAGTGTAAACAGTAAACTTTTGGGGCAGGTAAATTTAGTTCGAAAAGGCATGAAAAATTTACGTCCTGGTGGAGTATTTGTTATTACCGGCGGCATCCTTGCTTATTCTCCTATGCCACAAACTTCAATGATTGCAATGGTAAATGCCGGGCTGGAAGGGTTTGCAAGAGCAGTTGCACTTGAATTAACAGAAGGCCGGCGGATAGTTGTGGTTCATCCTGCATGGGTTGCAGAAACTGCTGCAAAAATTGGAATGGATCCCGCACCATGGCCGGATGCGAAGGAAACAGCAACTGCTTATCTTGATGCGATAGAAGGAACGAATAGCGGCGAGCCTGTTTTTGTTGAAGGTTATGAGCCAGAAACGAAATAATTGATTTTAAATAAAAAGCAATAAAATAATTCACACGGAAAGTGTTTGATAGAAATAATTATAAAAGAACAACTAAAAGATAAAAAGATGAAAATAAATATCTGGTCAGATGTAAGATGTCCTTTTTGCTATATAGGCAAAAGGAAATTTGAAATGGCACTGGAAAAATTTGAACATAAAGATGACGTGCAGGTTGAGTGGCAAAGCTTTGAATTAGATCCAAACCTGGTAACAGAAAAGGATGTAAATGCCGTTGATCATCTTGCTCAAATAAAAGGCATTTCAAAAGCAAAGGCAAAAGAAATGAATCAATATGTAGCGCAGGTTGCAAAAGAAGTTGGATTGGATTTCAACTTTGAAAAAGTAATAGTAGCCAATTCGTTTAATGCGCACAGGTTAATTCAATTTGCTAAATCAAAAGGATTGGGAAATGAAGCCGAAGAAGCGTTATTCAAAGCGCATTTTATTGAAGGAAAAAATATTGATGACAACGAAATACTGGCTCAAACAGCCGTTTCCATTGGGCTTGCCGAA
>DATILZ010000231.1:0-9272 GCA_035475995.1 Hanamia sp.
GTCAGACAAAATACTTTTTCATCGCCCATCAAATCCCTTGGGTTTTCGCTATTGTATAATTCCCTGACTGCGGATGAAATAACGATTTCTCCCTTCACCGCTTTACACATTCTTTCGGCCAGTTTTATTGCCTCCTCAAAAAATATTTTTTTTTCGGTAACGGGCACACCAGCACTCAGGCCTATTTTTAAAACCGGCTTATTCTCATTGAATTCATTCTTAAAATGATTAAAAGAAGACCTGATGTCAAATGCGGCCTTAACCGCGTTTGTGACAGATTGAAAAGAAACTAAAAAATAATTTTCAGATTGTTTTACAACGCTTCCCTTCTGCATTTTCAGAAGCTTCCGAATTTTATCCTTATAACCCGAGGAAATGAAGGTATCAACATCGTTTTGTTTTCGCCTCACGTTCTTTAAAACAATTACCATTACCGTCCGAAAAGCAGGATCATTAATAATATTCAATGAATTGTTTTTTGCTTTTTGAGGGTCTTCAATTCTGCCTAGAAATGATTCAACAATTTTGGCATCAACCTCTATTATTTGATTCGGCACTTCACCATGCGCGAAATGATGCATTTTTTGAATCGCTTTTTTAGCCGGTGCTTCTACCAGGCAAAAGGCCGTTTTTCTTTTTTCATCGAACCAATACGTTAGTCCGCGGCACTGAAACTGATCCTGTATTTTAAGATCTGCCTGGTGTAATTGTGCTACTATTTCTGCGGTTACTTCCTCAGAAACATCATGTCGATCCATGTAAATAGGCATAAAATAAACTTTAATGCTTAGAGGAAAATCTTTAATAAATATATGAAATATTTTTCCACAAGAAACAAATTTTAAAAATGCGTCGAGTTACTTAAAAGGCACATTAAAACTTTAAATACCCGTGTTTTGTATTTAGGAGATACAATAAAAATATGTAAACCTAAATAACCTCAGAAAGCATAAAGAAAGTTTTCAGGTACTTGCCTGGCTGATAAAATAAACATTAAGCAAAACATAGATTAACAGGAAAACCTGTGCGCAGATTATGTCAAATCTCCGCGCTTTCTTTTCTTTATTTTGTTTAATTAATTTCAGTGAATATGCGGTAGCAGTGACGATGGCAAAAATAAAAAACAGGGTAATGCCATGAAGCATATCAACGAGTGTAAAAGAAGTCGTCTCCGGCAAAGAAGAATCTATAATATATTTATTTCCAATGACAGCGAAAAGAGCGCCAACACTTAATCCAAAGCGGGACCCCATTTCATCGGCATCGATATAAAAACAAATGTAAGCAATGAGAAAAGCGATATACATTCCGATAAACATTTTCCAAAATAAACCGCCTGCGTCCCTGCTGATATTTAATGCAACTTTATAAGAACTGTATTCGCTATGCGGGACGGAAAGAGCAGGATCGCCGAAAGTAGTTTCATATTTTTTTATGCCGACAGAAATGATACAATTATTGATCGTCCAGCCGGTGAGTGTAAAACGCGGATCATAATTTTTGCCGAGCGTATCGGGTACAAAAACAAGCGATTTGGAATCAAACTGCGAGTTCTCCAGCGATAGTCTCAGCTTTTGTTTGTCGAATGGAAAATTGCGGATGCGCCAGCTATCTTTCATCACACATTGCATCTTCATCAAAAGATACACCTGATTATCACTTGTGTCTGTTGTGGCAAAAGATCTTGAAACTGATTTTGCCTGCGGCACTTCAAGATTTTGCATAAAATCAAAATCCTTGTTTTTATATTTCAGCCAAAGCCAGAATGTGATCGCATATTCTTTTTGTTTAAAATCAATGTCGTGAATACTGGTGATATAAATTCCAACTTTTACTGTATCAGGTTTTTGCCCGGCATGAAGTTTATTGGTAAACAGAGTCAAAAAAGAAACGCAAATAATTGTAACGGCAAAAATCTTCTTCATCTTTCAAATAAATATAGAAACGAAAGTATTGAATGGAAATTATAAATGTTTGTTTCGGGTAAAAAATATTATTTTATAATTCCTGCATTTGAATAAATATAAAAATGCCGGTTGCCTCAATTGGATCCAGGTTCACAAAAATAGAATTTGATTTATTTCTTTGTTTGCTGATTTCATTTAAAGACATTATCGAAAATTCATCCATCTATTTTAAGTAATTTTGCACGCCTTGATTTTTAAAAGAACAATCAATGAGCAATTTTCTAACTAAAAATTAAAAATAATAAGAAATGGTTTTTGATCTTGAAATGATTAAAAGGTTTTATGAAGGATATGCTTCAAAAGTAGAAGCTGCACGTAAAATTGTAAACCGGCCACTCACACTTACTGAGAAAATTTTATATGCTCATCTCTGGAATGGCAATGCAACACAGGCTTTTGAAAGAGGAAAAGATTATGTGGATTTTGCACCAGACAGAGTGGCTATGCAGGATGCGACTGCGCAAATGGCTTTGCTTCAGTTCATGCAATCCGGAAGAACGAGAGTTTCTGTTCCATCTACCGTTCATTGCGATCATTTGATACAGGCGCAGATTGGCGCGGTTCCGGATCTTACACGCGCTAAAGCACAGAATAAAGAAGTATATGACTTTTTATCTTCCGTTTCTAATAAATATGGCATCGGCTTTTGGAAGCCCGGCGCCGGAATCATTCACCAGGTGGTTTTGGAAAATTATGCCTTCCCCGGTGGAATGATGATCGGAACTGATTCTCATACTGTAAATGCCGGAGGGCTCGGTATGGTGGCCATTGGCGTTGGCGGCGCAGATGCATGTGATGTGATGGCTGGTTTGCCATGGGAATTGAAATTTCCAAAACTCATCGGGATCAAATTAACCGGAAAATTAAACGGATGGACTTCATCGAAAGATATTATTTTAAAAGTTGCCGGCATCCTTACTGTAAAAGGCGGAACAGGTGCCATTGTTGAATATTTTGGCGAAGGTGCCACCTCATTATCCTGCACAGGAAAAGGAACGATTTGCAACATGGGCGCAGAGATTGGCGCTACCACTTCTATCTTTGGCTATGACAAAAAAATGGGTGATTATCTGCGTGGGACCGGCAGAGCAGAAGTAGCTGATGAGGCTGATAAATTGTATGAAAATCTGACCGGAGATAAAGAGGTTTATGCAAATCCTGAAAAATATTTTGACCAGGTAATTGAAATAAATTTGTCTGAATTAGAACCACATATCAACGGACCATTTACTCCCGACCTGGCATGGCCTATTTCAAAATTTGCAGAAGCTGTTGAGAAAAATAACTGGCCTGAAAAATTAGAAGTGGGATTGATTGGCTCTTGCACCAATTCATCTTATGAAGATATTACAAGGGCTGCTTCTGTTGCCAAACAAGCCACAGACAATGGTTTGAGCACTGTCTCTGAATTCACGATCACACCGGGTTCAGAACAGGTAAGATATACTGTTGAACGCGACGGCTACCTGAAAATCTTTGAAGAAATGGGCGGTGTAGTTTTGGCAAATGCATGCGGTCCATGCATCGGACAATGGGCTCGTCATACCAATGATCCTGAAAAGAAAAATTCTATTGTGACTTCATACAATAGAAATTTTGCCAAAAGAAATGATGGCAATGCAAATACGTATGCTTTTGTGGCTTCGCCTGAAATAACTACTGCTATGGCGATTGCCGGCTCTCTTAAATTTAACCCACTCACCGATTATCTCACAAATGTGAATGGTGAAAAAGTAAAATTGAAAGAACCTGAAGGAATCGAAATGCCGGTGAAAGGATTCGCTGTGGAAGATGCAGGATACCAGGCGCCAGCAGCAGATGGGAGTAATGTGCAGGTAGCTGTATCTCCTACTTCTGATCGTTTGCAATTGCTGCAACCATTTGCTGCCTGGAAAGAAAACGATTTAAAGAATTTAAAACTTTTAATAAAAGCAAAAGGCAAGTGTACTACCGATCATATTTCTATGGCCGGGCCCTGGTTAAAATATCGTGGCCATTTGGATAACATCAGCAATAATCTTTTGATTGGCGCAGTTAATTTTTTTAACGAACAAACCAACCTGGTAAAAAATCAGCTCACCGGAAGCTACGGGCCTTTGCCGGAAACTCAAAGAGCTTACAAAGCTGAAGGAATCGGTTCGGTAATTGTTGCAGATGAAAATTATGGAGAAGGATCTTCACGCGAACATGCGGCAATGGAACCGCGCCACCTGGGTGTAAAAGCCGTGATCGTAAAATCGTTTGCACGCATTCATGAAACGAATCTGAAGAAGCAGGGAATGCTTGGCGTAACGTTTGCAAACAAAGAAGATTATAACAGGATCCTGGAAGATGATGTGATAGATATTATGGGCTTAGAAAACTTTACACCCGGCACACCATTAGAAGTTATTTTGCATCATAAGGATGGAACTTCGGAATCTTTTCTGGTAAATCATACATACAATGAACAACAGATAGAATGGTTCAAAGCCGGTGGGGCATTGAATATTATCCGAAAAGAATTTGAGAGCCGATAAGAAATGAAGGTTACCAACCTTTGAAGAATCTGAGAGCCGTTATTTTTATTTTCAAATTAGAATAATATAAAAAGGCTGGATAGGTGCTTAAAGAATGCTTTCAAAACCTAAGTAGAAAAAAATTAAAAGTTCTTTCAACCTTATTACCTTATTTTCAAGTCCTGCAAAATAATAAGGTAATAAGGTTTTGCAAGCTAGAACTCAAATTTTCTACAAGGTTTAATACAGAATAAGATTTCAGATAATCTTGTAAATATTCAATGCAATCAATGTATATTATTCTATTTCAAATTATTCACTATGAGTTTCATTTCTGTTATACAAACTACAGCAATAAAAAGTTTATCTGAATTATACGGACAGCAATTCTCTGCAAGAGATTTCCAGGTAAATGAGACCAAACCTGAGTTTGAAGGCGATTATACGATTGTCCTTTTTTCTTTGTTAAAAACATTAAAAAAATCTCCCGAAGTTTTAGGAAAAGAATTGGGAGATTATTTAATAAAAAATTATTCAGATTTTCTTTCCAACTACAATGTGATCAAAGGATTTTTAAATTTAAAAATTGCAGACACAGCATTGGTTGATGTTTTAAAAGAAAATTACCAGGATGCGGCTTTTGGAAAAAAATCATTCAACCATGAAAAGATAATGGTTGAATATTCTTCGCCAAACACCAATAAGCCTTTGCATCTGGGCCATTTGAGAAATAATTTTTTGGGATGGAGCGTAGCAGAAATTCTGAAAGCAAATGGAAATGAAGTAATCAAAACTTCAATTGTAAATGACCGGGGAATTCACATCTGCAAAAGCATGATCGCGTGGCAAATGTATGCTGATGGGGCTACTCCTGAAACTGCTCATGAAAAAGGTGATCATTTTGTCGGCGATTATTATGTAAAATTTAATAACGAATATAAAGATGAGGTTGCTGAATTAATGAACTCCGGAAAAACGGAAGAAGAAGCTGAAAAAGAAGCGCCGATTATGAAAAAAACGCAGCAGATGCTTTTGGATTGGGAGAATGGAAAAGCTGATGTACGGTCACTTTGGAGTGAAATGAATGGCTGGGTTTATAAAGGATTTGATGAGACTTATAAAAGGATCGGAAGCGATTTTGATCATACTTATTATGAAAGCAATACCTACCTTTTAGGGAAAGATTTTGTGCAGGAAGGTTTGGAAAAAAATATTTTATTCAAAAAAGAAGACGGCAGTGTTTGGATTGATCTTTCAGATAAAAAGCTGGATCAGAAATTGGTCTTGCGTGGGGATGGCACTTCCGTTTATATCACCCAGGATATTGGGCTTGCGATACAGAAATTTGAAGAGTATCATTTGGATAAAAGCATTTATGTGATCGGCGATGAACAATTGCATCACATGAAAGTGTTGAAAGAAATTATCCGCAAACTTGGGATGCCTTTTGCAGATAAAATTTTTCATCTGAGCTATGGAATGGTTGAACTGACGACTGGTAAAATGAAGAGCCGTGAAGGCACTGTGGTGGATGCAGATGATTTGATAGATGAAATGGTAACTACGGCAGCAAAGCATACAAAAGAGCTTGGAAAAGTAAAGGATTTTTCAGAAGAAGAATTGCAGAAATTGTACGAAACGCTTGCGCTTGGGGCGATGAAGTTTTATTTATTAAGAGTAGATCCTAGAAAAAGGATGGTTTTCAACCCTGAAGAAAGTATAGACTTTCATGGATTTACCGGCCCTTTTGTGCAATATACTTATGCAAGGATTCAATCTATTTTGAGGAAAGTGACTGAGGTATCAGGTGCTAGGTATCAGGTATCAGGTAATAGCATTGAGACTTCAGCATTCAGCTCCTTATTGCCTTTAGAAAGACAATTGATTATCAGTTTAGAAAAATATTCAAGCATTATTTCTGATGCTGCCGAAGAAATGAATCCTTCTGTAATTGCTAATTATGTTTTTAATCTTGCCAAATTATACAACTCATTTTACGCAGAACATTCTGTAGCGAATGCAGAAAATGAAGAGAAGAAAAATTTACGTTTGTGCATCAGCGTTATGACGGCAAATGTTATTAAAAGTGGAATGGAATTATTGGGGATTAAAGTGCCTGATAAGATGTGATAATGTGCAAATGCTGATGAGCTAATTTGAAAATGAGAAATACTTCTATTTGTTTGTTTACTGAAGAAAAGAATTATTGTATTCCAATCCAAAACGAGGTTTCAATTATTTCCAACCAAACTCTTTTTTAAGTTCTTCTAAAGGAACCGTTTCGTCATCTTTCCTGCTCATGATTTCCAACATCAGTTTTTCAAATTCTTTAGATGATAACATCCATGTAATTTTTTACTAGAGAAAATAGTACTTTTACTTTCAAAATTACAATTGAAAACGAAACCGATGCATGAAAAATCATCAACCAAATCTCAATATTGGGACAACCGCTATTTAAACAATGAAACCGGTTGGGATATGAATCAGGTTTCGCCTCCATTAAAAGGTTATATTGATAGCCTGGAAAACAAAGATTTAAAAATTTTAATTCCCGGTTGTGGCAATGCTTATGAAGCGGAATATCTTTTAGAAAAAGGTTTTAAAAATGTAACGCTTATTGACTTTTCAAAAGTAGTAACTGACAAGCTAAAGGATAAATATAAAGACAAATTAATTTCCATTGTAAATGAAAATTTCTTTGATCACTCGGGCAACTATGATTTGATTTTGGAACAAACATTTTTTTGCGCTTTGCATCCATCACTTCGTGAAAAATATGTAGAAAAATGTTACAATCTTTTGAACGATGCCGGAAAAATTGCCGGCGTTTTGTTTAATAAAAAATTCGCTCCAGTTGAACCTCCATTTATTGCAACTGATGAAGAATACCGAAAATTATTTGAACCATTTTTTACTTTTTTAAAATTTGATAGTTGTAATAGCTCTGTTCCGTCAAGAATGGGTTACGAATTGTTTTTTGAATTTGAAAAGAAACCGCACGGTTTGTGATTTTGCTATTTTATAATTATCGAATCGATAAAAACATTGCTATAAAATACTTCTTTCTCCCAAAGTAAATGCGATAATTGTTAGCCAGTTAATCAACAAATATTGATGAATTATCATCGGTGCTAATCCCACATGGGTACATTATAACGTTAAATTTGATGGCAGTATTTTTGCGCAATAAAATGCAAAAAACCACTTTATGGCAGAGCAATCCACTTATAAATTAGCAGGCAGTTATCGTCCGCTGCCTTTAAATCCAAACGATATCGTAAGCGAGGCAGACAAGAGTGAAATAATTGAAGTAACTGTTATGCTTAGGCGACAGAAAAAACTACCGTCAGGAATAGCAAAAGGCAAAACAATCAGCCGGGCGAATTATCAAAAAAAATATGCTGCTGCAAAAGAAGATGCAGATAAAGTGGAGGAATTTGCTCATGCTTATGGTCTTACTACCGTTGAAGTTGATCTTGCCCGGAGATGTGTTATTTTAAAAGGTACAATAGGTGAATTTGAAGCGGCCTTCAATACACGGCTGCAGGCGGTTAATAATACGATTGCCCTTTCATCTGACATACAAATTCCCGAGTCGCTTGCACCAATTGTTACCGGAGTTTTTGGAATGGATCAGCGTCCGATAGCCCGTCCAATGTTTCAGGTAGCAAAAAAAAATGAAAAAATTGTTTCTCATATAGAATCGCCACAATCATTTACTCCAGATAAGCTTGCCGCTTTGTATGGTTTTCCCACTGGATATACCGGAAAAGGTGAATGCATCGGGATTATCGAACTCGGTGGTGGTTTTCGTATGGCCGATATTACCAATTATTTCAAAAGCCTTAATCTGAACACTCCTTCTGTAAAAGCGATTTCTGTTGATGGTGGGAAAAATAGTCCATCTAATGCCGACAGCGCTGATGGTGAAGTGATGCTTGACATAGAAGTAGCCGGCGCAATAGCGAATGGCGCTTCTATTGCTGTTTATTTTGCCCCCAATACAGACCAGGGATTTTTAGACGCTATCACAACTGCAGTTCACGATACCGGCAATGCGCCATCAGTAATATCCATTAGTTGGGGCGCTGCAGAAGTTAACTGGACCACGCAGGCACTTGATAATTTTAATGAAGCATTCAAAACCGCATCAGCGTTAGGCGTCAGCATTTGTGTTGCCTCAGGCGATAGCGGCTCAAGGGATGGAGAAACGGATGATAAAGTGCATGTTGATTTTCCTGCTTCAAGCCCTTTTACGCTCGCCTGTGGCGGCACCAGACTTGAAGTTATAAATGATAAAATTTCATCTGAAACTGTTTGGAACGATTCTGTTGATTCTGCTTCCGGAGGTGGAGTAAGTTCACACTTTCCTTTGCCAGATTACCAGGCTAAGGCAGGTGTTCCGTTGGAATTAGACACAAAATTTAAAGGACGTGGATTACCTGATGTAGCTGCTAATGCTGACCCTGATACCGGATACAACGTGCTTGTTGACGGGCAGCAACTGGTAATTGGAGGCACAAGCGCTGTAGCTCCTTTAATGGCCGGGCTCATTGCACTTTTTAATGAGCAGTATAAAAAACCTTCAGGATTTATAAATCCACAGATATATTCTGTTGAAGGATTGTGCCGGGATATTACCGAAGGAAATAACAAGACTACTTCTTCCGGAACAGGCTATTCGGCGGGCGAAGGCTGGGATGCATGTACAGGATGGGGTGTTTTATTTAAACTGGAATAAGAAGGCGGAAGGCATAACGGTTAATGCAGAAGATTGCAAGCTTAATATACATGACAAAAGGCT
>DATILZ010000232.1:0-4085 GCA_035475995.1 Hanamia sp.
TCCAATAAAAGCGACCGTTGTGGTCAATACATCAGTCTTATAATACAACAGCGAAGCACCCTCATACCGAATCGTCAAAGCTTGTTCTTGTTAAATTTAACACAGCATAACTAGGCGCGGTTGTTCAGTTTTATTTTTTCCCATCACTTAAATTTTTGCCTGTAAGCTAGAGGAGAAACACCGGATATCTTTTTGAAAATATATCGGAACGCCTTGGCGTCATTATACCCTGTTTCATACATAACTTCATTTACGGTTAAATTATTTTCTTCTAATAATTTTTTTGCTGCTTCAATTCTTAGCTTTTGAATGTATTCTTTAACGCTTAAGTGAGTTGCTTTTTGAAACCTTCTTTGAAAAGTTCTCCTGCTCATATGAGCCAACTCAGCCAGTTCATCAATACTTACTTTTTGCTTGAAAGTTGATTCAATATGTTTTTGCGCAGTAAGTATAGCTTCATCAGAATGTAATTTGCTGCCTTCAAAAATAATGAACAGGGATTGCTTGTCGCGGTCTCGCTCTACTTCGAAATACTTTGATGCCCAGATTGATGTTTCTCTATCTGCATATTTTTCAATAATGTAAATCAATAAATTCCAATAAGAATTCGATCCACCACTGGTATATAAACCATTATAATCAGTTAAGATTTTCTCATCCACCAATTCAATATCCGGGAACAGCTCTCTGAATTCATTAGCTGATTGCCAATGAGTAGAGCACTGCTGGCCACTTAGTAATCCTGTGGAGGCCAATATAAAAGATCCAACACATAAACTGGCTATTTCTGCTCCTTTCATGTATTGTTGAGTAATCCAGGGTGTGTACCCCTTGTTTTGATGCATATCATCTAACATATCGCCACTCATAGGAGGAATGATAATCAAATCAGTTTCTTGTAACTCATCAGTGGTTATATCTGCCTGAATCGTAAATGTGCCGTCATTTAACTTCATTTCTTTTTCTAATCCTACCAGCTTCACATCAAATTTTTCAGCTTTGCCTGATTGCTTTAAGAAGTGATTTACCATAGAAAATAAATATCTGGCATTGCCAATTGCGCCAATAATCGCCTGGTGAGTAATTAATATCGCAACCCGTTTCATTTGACAAAATTATAAGGTAATTGTCACAATTTACCATCCACTGATAACCTAAACCACTGCCCGGCCGATATCAACGCTTCTTTTCCTTCAAGCTGTTTCAGTCGCATAAGATTTAGCTTTGCTAACAAACCATAATCAGCAACAATGATCGCTTATCAACACAAAAATATTGCAGTCATTTTTTTAAATAAAAGAAATAAATAACTTTCACAGATATTGCGTCGCATTGAGAACAATTTCAACAAGGCACATTAGAAAATAACGCACTGCATAAAATAAAAAGAGAAATAACCCGGATTTTATACCCTTGCTTCAGCTCGCTACATTGTATGCTCGGAATAGTGATATAATCATTAAAATCTTTTCATGCATTTCCTTAGAAACTTATTCCAATCGGTTTGCTACAAAATGCTATTCTTTATCTTATAATCGACATTCCGGCATCAACGGTTATTTCCGTTCCATGAATATAGGATGCTTCGGTTGAGGCAAGAAATAATACAGCACTTGCAATTTCTGATGGGTCACCAAAGCGTTTAAATGGAATCGTCGGAGTGATGCTTTGAATGGCGCCATCAATTTGTTCCCGGCTCAATCCGGAATTGTTGAATCCATTCGTGTTAATGTATCCGGGACTCACACCGTTTACCCTGATTCCCTTTGCCGTACATTCGGCTGCAATTGTTTTGATCAATGATTGCACGGCCGCTTTTGCAGCCGAATAAACAGAAAAATTCGGGATTCCCATTTCAGTAACAATAGAAGTATTGAGTATAATTGTACCTCCTTCCGGCATCAAAGGAAGTATTTGCTGAACAGTAAAAAATGTGCCTTTCACCAGCATACTGAACAATTCGTCAAAATGGTTTTCATCAACGTATTCAATAGGGGCAAATTTTCCGTAACCTGCATTGACGAACAGCACATCAATCTGGGAGGTGTATTGCTTTACTTTTTTCTTCAAAAGTAAAATGTCATTCATGTTCCCTGCATTTGATACGATCCCAAATGCATTCTCTCCAAGCAGTACTAAAGCTTTATTTACTGTTTCTGCGCTTCGGCCTGTAATGATTGCACTACCACCTTCCTTCGTTAATTGTTGAGCGGTAGCCAGGCCGATTCCATTTGTCCCGCCTGTTATCAGGGCAAACTTGTTTTTAAATCTTTGCATCGTATTTATTTTAAATTATTTTGCAAAGATGCAAGTGTGGTAGACAGCAGAAAATCCGAAACTTGCTATATTTCTTAAAAATTGATTTTTTGCAGTTGATCCGGTTACCTAAATTTAGCTAAGGTGTAATGGCAACTGACTTTCCCTGGCTTGCTACCATTAACCGTTATTCGCTTAAATGTTAATCACAAGAAACAACTTGTCATAAGACAAGAAATCAAGCATGCTTATGTTTTGAAAAATCTCTTCTGACGGGAACTATGAACGCCTGTTAAATATCTTTTTAGTTTCAAGCGAGCCTTTATCATCACACTTAACGACATATAAGCTGTTATCATCCTCTAATATTATTTGATAAAAATGCTCAAAGTTTGATTGTAATTCTGTAATGCTCTGGATTGTTTTTCCTTTATAATTTTTATACAACTTTTCTTTGATAAAAGGTTCCAGTGCACTTTCAAAGTAATATTTTATTGTCTTTATTATAGCCCCATCCAGGTTATAGTAAATTCGTTCACTTGAATTGTCCTCTTTTTTAAAATATACTTCATACGAATCTCCATAGGAAAAAAAAGATGGATTTTTTATTTGTGGAAATTGGTGCTGAAATATCTCTTTAATTTTTTCAGGAGCTCCGGGATTCAATACAGAAGCGTAAAGAATGAATGAAATCATTAAGAACACTGTTAAAAGCATAAACTTTTTCATAATTAAACTTTTTAAGGGTTACAAAGAAGGCGAACTTTCTATATAATTTTATTTTGCAAAAATAAACTTGCAACAAGAGCAGCGAAATAGCCAAACATGCCAATTTTAGGGGTAAATCAGGACAATTTTTTAATTGTATTTTCCGAAATGAAATGAGGACGTATCTTAATTACTCGTAACGCAATTATTGCTTCTATAGTAAACATCACACATTTGTCTTCTATAGTTACACTTCACCTTTTCCAATCATTCGTCAGGTTATCAGTAATATCTCAAAATAAATGTAGTGCTAAAATATACCCAAAGAATTGAAAACAAAAGGTGCATTATTGATTCAAATGTTTTGTCTTTCCATAATATTCAAGAATAGCCAAAGAATTGAAAAAATAATCCCCGATCTGGCAAAGGTCACCTTACTTGTGCATAAGCGTTACTTAACTATCATTGATAAAAACGGCATCGGATAATAACATAATAACAATCTCAATCTAATCTTACTAATTCAAATAAGCCTTGCCTTTCTTTAGTATAATAATCAATTGTGCGACGAATGCTTCCAATTAACCGATGCTTTACAAATCCTGCTCTTTCCGGATTTTCATATAGATAAATAAGAAGTAAACAATTATTTGAAGTTCCAAAACTACTTTCAAGCTATCAGTCAGCCTTTTAGTAACCGGCCAGGGATACTATTAACGGCCAGCAACAGGTCGGGAGACCTGCGACAGACTGGTCATTAGGAACCTTCGGGACTGTCTTTTCTTGTCCAATTATTATTGAACCCCGCCAACAAATAATGCACCTTTAGTTATATTATCTATCTTTTTTGTTTTATCGGGAATTGCATTTGCTTTCTAGCTACTTCCATTTTATTTATTTACTAGTTTCATGTTAGCATCGCTAATGCGTTGCCCTACATCCGGATATTTCATTAAAATAGTTTCTATGAATGTAAAATCATTTTCATCTAAAATAACATCCACTGCTTTAGCATTTTCTTCGAGGTATTTTCGCTTTTTCGTTCCTGGAATAGGGATGATATCTTCCCCTTGTGCCAATACCCATGCTAAAGCGAGTTGAGCCGGTGTACAATTTTTTTC
>DATILZ010000233.1:0-1576 GCA_035475995.1 Hanamia sp.
CTGCTAACCGTAAGTTTCCAGGCAGTAAAAGCTGCCCTCGCAAACCCTGTGAAGAGTTTGAGGTCAGAATAATGTTCAGATGTGCTCATTCGACAATCTACTGATGTTTGTACCGCATGGGTTCATCAATTCATGTACACATGTGCTGCTGTTTGTACTGGCTGTGCTGATAAGATCCGGTAAAGATGTGCTGTTTTAGCAGATGTGGAATGTGTACTTATTTGCAACAAACAAAGAAATAATCCGGATTCTTATTTTTCTTTTTACGCTCATACATACTATATCAACCTCACTTTTTACCCTTTTCATATCTTCCTTCCAATACAACTTCATCTATTGTATGCCCATGTATTTGTTGCAATACTTTTTTTCTATCAGGTGTAGGTTCGGTGTCAAGCATTTTATCAACTGCATACAATTTGAAAAGATATGTGTGTTCATTTTCCGGCGGACAAGGGCCTTCATAGCCCAAAGTATTTCCGTTGCACAATCCTTGCTCAGCGCCACTTGCAATCGAATTCTCTTCAAACCCTTTTGCATCCGGGGGAATATTAAATACCAGCCAGTGAACCCACGGCTTTGCCTCTGCATCCGGATCTTCAATCATTAATACCAGGCTTTTTGCTTGTGCAGGAACATCAATAAATTCCAAAGGCGGGCTTACATTCGGCCCTTCACACGTAAATTTTAGAGGGATCATTCCGCCATCTTCAAAGGCCTTACTTTTTAATTGCATAATTGATTTTTTAAAAATGAATAAAAATAAAAGAGATAAAAATTATGCCAGTATAAGTGCTGAAAAAACCTATAAGGTTTCAAAAACCTTATAGGTTTAATTGGAAACAAACATTTGGAAAACTTAAATTTTCAAAAGTATCAATAATTAAATCGGCTTCCTGCAATGAATTGCGGGCAAGATCAGTAGCAAGTGCTACACATTTCATTCCTGCGTTCTTTGCAGCCTTCACTCCATTTTGAGCATCTTCAAACACGATGCAATTTTCAGGAGAAACAGATAGCTTTTCAGCAGCCTGGAGAAAAATATCCGGTGACGGCTTTCCGTTTTTTACATCGCCGCCGGTTACAACTGTATCAAAATAAATAAGCAGATTCAGTTTCTCCATCACCATTTCCATTTTGGCTCTGCGCGAACTGGTAGCAAGTGCAAGAGGAACGTTAAGGTGGTTTATTTGTTTTACAAAAACATCCGCAAAAGGAACCGGATAAATACCATTTTGTGAAATGATCTCATGAAAAAAAACGAGTTTGCGGGTCAGCGCAAATTGAACTTCTTCCTCATTTTTTACAGGCAGAAATTCTTTTACAACCTGCGCGCTTTTTATTCCAAGCAAAGGAATATAATCTTCAAAAGTAAGTTTCTTATTATAATGAGAAAATAATCTTTGCCACGCCAAAAAATCAGCTTTTGTGCTGTCAACAAGGGTTCCATCCATATCAAATATCACTGCTTTTCCAAAAATAGGCATATCCGGCTCTTTTTTTTCATCCATTTCCTGTTTATTTTTTTATATAAAAAAATTAAAAATAAAATCATTTAAAACCACAATTCATTCAT
>DATILZ010000234.1:0-3469 GCA_035475995.1 Hanamia sp.
ATAATCAGAAGCAGCAGAACTTAAAAACACGACCGGCCCGACAAGATCTTCAGGCGTTCCCCATCTTCCTGCCGGAATCCTGTCCTGGATAGATTTATTTCTTTCTGCATCTTCTCTCAATGCTTCGGTATTTTTTGTGGCGATATATCCCGGAGCAATGCCGTTTACATTCACTCCTTTTGATGCCCATTCGTTGGCAAGCGCTTTTACCAAACCGGCAACAGCGCTCTTACTTGCGGTATAGGCAGCTACATTAATTCCTCCCTGGAAAGAAAGCAGCGAGCAGGTAAAAATGATTTTCCCATTTTGTCTTTGCACCATTTCTTTTCCAAACTCACGGGCAAGCACAAACGAAGCATTCAGATTGATATTAAGAACAGAATCCCAATCTTCATCAGTATAAGAAACAGCGGGACTTCTTTTTATCGTTCCGGCATTATTTATTAAAATATCAACAACAGGATGCGCTGATTTTATTTTTGCAATAGAATCCAATAATTCATTTCTATTCTCCAAATTGATTTTATAGGATGAAAAGTTTCTTCCCAATTCAATAATTTCTTTTTCTATCTCACTTCCGGATTCGAGGGAAGAAGACACTCCGATAATATCCGCGCCTGCTTCTGCAAGTCCGAGAGCCATTGCTTTTCCTATGCCACGCGAACAGCCGGTAACAAGAGCCGTTTTACCTGAAAGATTAAAGAGTTCGTTTAATTTCATAATAACAAGCAATCTATTTGAGAAATAAATTTTGATAAAATTCTCATAAATATCAATAAGCAAGTGTACCGATATTTTATTAGGATAAATTAAGGAGGGGCAAGTATTTTTATGCAATCGTTCCCGATAACGTTTCCAATTTTCTTATAATTTAAAACCGTCAAAAAAATGGTTACTTTTAACGCTACTTTGTAAAAATAAATTGCGAATTTTCCATTATGAGATTTGATACAGTTACCATTAAAGATATTGCCAAAGCGCTCAATCTTTCTACTTCAACGGTTTCAAGAGCGCTGAGAGGAAGCTATGAAATAAGTGATGAAACGAAAAAGATGGTGCTGGAATATGCTGAGAAAATTAATTATCGTCCTAATCCGATTGCTTTAAGTTTGAAGGAAAGAAGAAGCCGCGCCATTGGTGTGGTGGTCAGCGAAATCGCTAATAATTTTTTCTCACAGGCAATTAATGGAATTGAATCTATCGCCTACAACCGTGGCTACCACGTTATTATAACGCAAAGCCACGAATCGGAAGAACGTGAAAAAGTGAATGTAATGCACCATGCGTCGCGCTCGGTTGACGGATTATTGATTTCGTTATCCAGCGGAACCGTTGATCTTACATACTTAAAAGAATTGTATGATAAAGGATTGCCGATTGTTTTTTTTGACCGGATTACCGATGAAATTGATACACATAAAGTAACGGCAAATAATTACATGGGGGCTTTCCAGGCAACAGAACATTTAATTTACCAGGGTTTTAAGAAAATTGCCCACATAACCAGCTCGCCTTATTTATCTATTACAAAAGAACGGCTGCAGGGATATATTGAAGCCCTTGAAAAACACCACATTCCTTATAACGAATCATTAGTAAAATATTGTAATCATGGAGGGATGATTGCGGAAGAAATTGAAGAGGCGCTGGCATCTTTATTTAAAGGAAAAAACAAGCCTGACGCGATTTTCACAGCCGGCGACAGAATTACTACGGTTTGTTTTAAAGAACTAAAAAACATCAAACAAAAAGTGAATGTTGGATTTGCAGGATTTACTAATAGCCGTGTTGGAGAGTTATTTGATCCGCCGATGACAGTCGTGCAGCAACCTGCTTTTCAAATTGGACAAACAGCTACAGAAATGCTGATTCAAATGATAGAAAGCAAAAGGCCTGTTGTGGATTTTGAAACTAAAATTTTGGATACAGAACTAATCATAAGGGAATCTTCGATGAAAAAAGAATGAGACTGAAACCAAGAAGGTTTGTTTGAGTAGCTTTTAAATTAAAAGCTCTTTTATAAACCTTCTTGGTTTAGAAGCTTGTTAATTTATAATAAACAAAACAAGAATCTACTTTATTTGTTGATTTACTGTTTTTAATCTTCCGAAATTTTTACACCGGAAGTTTCACCATTCGCCTTATAAAATATTTTAGAACCTACAGGACGATAAGCATTTGTTACAGTAATATTTTTTACATTTTTCAGCAGATATACCGGGTCGTGTTGCGTAATTATTTTTACTTTATCCAAATAAATATCAGCCGCATCCATCGCCTCAAAACCTTTCTCAGCGGAGATAATTACATTTTTAAAATTAATTTTGCTCACCGGCATTTCCGGTAAACCTGTTATGGAAATGGCTGTTTCAGCGCCATTGCAATAAATACTGTCAAAATAGAAATCAGTGAAGTTTGGAGTCTTATCTTTTATAACATTTGGAGCATTACTTTTTATTTTTCCGGCAGGCATATCTTCATAATACGTGTTGAATGAAATCGCTTCATGAACAATGTCGTGCATAAAAATATTTTTGATAAAAATATTTTTCACCAATCCGCCGCGGCCCGCGTTACTCTTCACTCTTATGCCAACATCAGTACCGATAAAATCACAATCGGTTACAAAAATATTCTGCATGCCGCCATCGGTGTTACTGCCAATTACAAAACCTCCATGTGCGTGATACACCACGCATTTAGCTATCACCACATTTTCAAGATTGGGATGTGCATCATCATTTTTACTTCCGCTCGATTTCATACAGATCCCATCATCTCCGGCGCTTACCGTGCAATTATAGATCAACACATTTTTGCAACGGCTGATGTCAATGCCATCGCCATTCTGCGCCCACCATTCATTAAAAATATTTACATGATCCATCATAAGATTGGTACAACTATTCGGATAGAAAACAAACTTTGGAGAATTTCTGATCGTTACATCTTTGATCAAAATATTTTCACAGTTTACCAGGTAAAGCATGTAAGGACGCAGGTAATCTCTCGCGGGCAAAAAATCTTCCGCAGTTAATTCTTCTTTTTTCTTTTTAAGATCTTTTAAATATTGTTCCCCATCCATCGCTTCTTTTGTTGGCCACCAGATCTTTCCGTCATTACTTACCACGCCACCTGATGATATAAAATCTTTCCATTGCGAAGCAGTTGTTTTTTCTTTTTTTACCGGCCTCCAGCTCTCCCCTGCCCCATCAATAATACCTTCGCCTGTGATGGCTATGTTTTTTAAATCATATCCATAAATTGGCGAAGCGGGAACATAACTGCTGCTTTTTGAAGACGCTTTGATAATCGGATATTGAGTATGATCTTTAGTAAATTGAATCAGCGCGCCGCGTTCCACACACAGATTAATATTACTCTTCAATTCGATAGGCCCCGTAAGCCACAACCCTTTGGGGACAATCACTGTTCCACCTCCTGCGGCAGAACAGGCAGAAATAGTTTT
>DATILZ010000235.1:0-4534 GCA_035475995.1 Hanamia sp.
ATTCAAATACACGGTATAAAATGGTGATAGACAAAGCCTGCACGGTAGAATAGCCATACATTTCGAGAATATAAACCAGCGACATTTCTACAGCCCCAAGTCCACGTAAAAACGGCGAAGCTACCATCAGCAAAACAGTAACCATATATCCTACAGCCGCACCCATCACTGATGGAGGCACTCCGAGCGCCAGCATGGCGATATAAATAGAAGCCATACCACTCAGTTCTACTCCTACCGAAAAACCAATTGCACCTGCATATTTTTTTTGTTCCACATTGGCAGCAAAAAGCTCATCAATAACCGGTGAGGCTTTCGGAAATTTCTGCTCAATATATTGATATAATTTATTTTTTTGTTTGAGTGATTTTGCAAGCCACACAAGGCCTATCATTAACATAACCACAAAGATTAACCCAATCCACGCGCTTTTAAACTGCCTGTTTGGAGATAATGTGAGAAGAACCAATACGGGAAGCCCGACCAAAAAAACAGTTGATAACCCTGCAAAACCATATAAACCGCTCGCCTGCCCGATTTGGGTTTTATTAAAACCTCTTTTTCTTAATTGTGAAGGCGTATAAGCCAGAGCGCTTACACCGCCTGCTGGTAAAAAAATACTTAAGAAATTCCTTTTTAAAAAAAGCTCAAAAGCATCAATCCACTTGAGCGGTAAACCAATAGAAGAAAAACTGCTGATATATATTCCGCTTTGCAAAAAAACGTATAAAAAAGTGACACCAACCCCGGCAAGAATCCATAAAGGATCAGCGCTTTCAATGTTTGGAATGATCTGTATCAATTCTTTTCGTTCACTTCTGAAAAATACAAATGCCAGCAGGATCATTAAAAGCCCCAGTATTTCTTTCCAATAAAGTTTCGGAGAAAAGGATTGCCTGTTTTTATATAGATTAGATAGCTTCAGGATGTTTTTTGTGGTAAAGATAAATAATCGCTCTGTTTGAAAAATGAGAAGTGTGCTTAATTCAATAAAGCGGAAATAAATGATTCATAGAATGCGATTTATTAATATTCAGTAAGAGCAGAATCAGTAAAGAAAGAAATATCATGAATTTATGGTTTGCTTTTCCCGTTTAGTTGGATTTATCGACATTATTTCTTTGCGTAATTTGATATTTGATTGTATTCCCATAGTGTTGCGGTACCAGTGTGCCGTACCTTGTTCGCCCCATCCGCGTCAATTGACGGGGATGGCACAAAGAAGACTATACGAAGGTACAGAGAAGAGTGCTAGAAAAGGGCTTCTTACGTCTATGCTTAAAGCTGCAAGCAGCGGTTCGTCTTACTGAATCTTGGAAAAGGCAGCCAACGGAAAAATAAGAAACTGTTTTATTAAAACAATAACGTTTATAATATTATTTATCAAATAGATTTGCAGCATAATCTTTTTAAAAGAATGCGAATTCCATTAAAGACATACACCCGTTTTACTTTCACTTTAATTGCTATCGCGTTCCTGATTCTGAACAGCTTTTCTTCGAAAGCTACAGTTTTAAAAAATTCTTTTGAAAATTCACAGTTTACATGCAGTTCTTTGCTGCACACAGCTGAAGCGACTGAAGATGCATCTTTTCAAACGGCTTTTAAACAAAGTTCCGAGAGTGATTTTCCATTAAGACATTCATCTCCGAATCGTCTTTTAAAGAAAGAAAGTAACTCTATTGTATTTGAACATAAGGAGTGCCTCGTGATATATTCTTTCGTTTCCAACAATCTTTTGCGGCCAACCTATTACCATTTTCTGTTCAGGTTTAACCTGTTTTAGACTTTTATTCAAAACTTTTTCTTTCCCAATTTATAACATCACACAAAAAGATGTTTCCGGGGGAGCTGTTTCATTTCGATTGAAACAAGTTCACTTCTAATCAAATAAATTCAAGATTGCCGGATGGATTTGTGATAGATTCCTTTTACCATCCTAATAAATTTTCGTTTTAAAATTATATACGCTATGCAACCGATCATAGAATTTTTTAGTAGCCTCACAGATCCTGAATGGATCATGCAACATGGCGGCCTTTACATCGTTGTTTTAATTGTCTTTATTGAAACGGGGGTTTTTTTTGGCTTTTTTCTTCCCGGAGATTCTTTGCTATTTATTGCCGGTATTGTTATTGCCAATTCATTGTCGCCATTTAGCATTCCCGCTGTAAACCTGCTTTACTGGATTGCATTAATAGGAACGGCAGGGGTTTTAGGCAACTACGTAGGTTATTTGTTTGGTACAAAATCCGACAGATTTCTTTTAAGTCGAAAAGACAATTGGATATTTAAGAAAAAATTCTTTTACCAGGCCAAAGACTTTTACGATAGAAAAGGGGGCGGGGCAATTGTCTTTGCACGGTTTCTTCCGATCGTTCGCACGTTTGCCCCAATCGTTGCCGGAATGGTGAAAATGAAATTTGCTAAATTTTCTTTTTATAATATACTCGGAAGTTTCTTATGGGCAGGCATTATTGTATCAGCTGGTTTTTTGCTGGGTGAAAATCAATGGGCAAAAGAGAACCTTGAAAAGATTATAATTGGTATCGGAGTGATCACATTCTCTCCAGTTGTTATGAAATTATTTTTTAAAAAGAGGAATAGATTAAAACCCGCTTCGGTATAGAGGATTTTGATAGACCGCCTAACACGTTTAATATAATTTACATGGAATTTATTCCTGACTTTGCAAATCCGGCAGTATGGATAAGCATGCTGACGCTTAGTTTTCTTGAAATTGTTCTCGGAATAGACAATATCATTTTTATTTCGATCGTCGCCGGTAAGTTACCAAAGCACCAGCAGCGAAGGGCACGCAACCTGGGTTTGTTGCTTGCCATGTTTTTCCGGATCGGGCTTTTGCTCTCGATTACCTGGATAATAGGCTTGAAAGATCCCGTTATAATGATCCCCCCGTTGAAAGGCATCTGGGAAGGGCAGATTGGGTTGAGTTATAAGGATTTGATCCTGATTACCGGTGGCTTATTTCTCATTGTAAAAAGTACCCTCGAAATCCATAATAAACTATCAAAAAATGAAACGGTTGCGGCAAAGGAAAGTCGTAAGACGGTTGGCTTTGCAAGTGTAATTTTTCAAATTATATTAGTAGATGCTGTGTTCTCATTCGATTCAATTCTTACTGCTGTTGGCCTTGTTGACAATGTGATAATAATGATCATTGCTGTTATTGTCTCCATTGTAATAATGATGCTTTTCTCCGGACCGGTAACAAGGATCATAAATGCACATCCCACGCTTCAGATGCTGGCACTTTCGTTTTTGGTAGTCATCGGCGTAGTCCTGATCGCAGGAGGATTGCATCAGGAAATTAGTAAAAGCATTATCTATTCCTGTCTTGGCTTTTCCCTGATTGTAGAAATTTTGAATATCCGGTTGAGGAAAAAAGGACAAAATGTAGAATTGAATAATTGAAATTTTTAAGGTAATCTTTCAAACACTTTTTCCATTTAATTGATTTTGGTCAAGTTCTATACTTAAAATTAAAATGCGGAAACTTCAAAATTGAGCCGTAAAAATCTGCAAACCTTCTTTTTCAATTTACACTTTCTGATGCGCAAATAGAGACTATCCCAAACAGGATGGCATAGTTCGTGCAAGAAATAACTAAACCAGCACAACACGGAGCTTCTGATATACGTTTTAAATCCAGCATTATGAATCAAAGCAAAGACAAGAAATTAATACCAATGATGTGTATTGACAACGTCAAACTTTCGGAGATAAACCAGGAACACATTATCGCCGACAAACCCGGGAGCGGTATTTTGGTCTGGTATGCAATACAGCTTTAATATTTTAGTAGTGTATTAATCATTTTAAGTTTTAGTTGAAGAAAATAAATGAATAAAAAAAGAAAAAAACAGCATTTAGAACCGTATCAGGCAAAAGGCGGAGGGAAGGGAGAAGCAGTAAAAATGGATACCGAAGGCCCAATTAAAAAAACTGATAAAGATATGTCCACGATTGCTGAAGAAAAGCAGGCAACGCTTGCGGCAATTGTAAACTCATCCGATGATGCGATCATCAGTAAAACGCTTGATGGTATTATTACGAGTTGGAACCCTGCTGCCGCAAAAATGTTTGGATTTACAGAAAATGAAGCAATCGGAAAACATATTTCCATTATCATTCCCCGCGATCGCCTCGATGAAGAAACGATGATCATTGAAAATCTTCGCGCAGGCAAAAAGATTGATCATTTTGAAACAATAAGAATCGCCAAAGATGGAACTGAAAGAAATATTTCTTTAACAATATCACCGGTAAAAAATAACGACGGCAGAATTATTGGCGCGTCTAAAATCGCCAGGGATATTTCTATGAAAATAGCAGCAGAAAAACAGCGCGAGTTATATACGCAAAGACTGCAGGAATTAAGTGAATATAAAGATGAATTTATGGCGATGGCAAGCCATGAATTAAAAACCCCGGTCACAGTAATTTTAGCCAATCTGCAGGTTTTACAACAAATAATGGCAACAGATACAAATGTGGTTTATATAGATAAAAC
>DATILZ010000236.1:0-4089 GCA_035475995.1 Hanamia sp.
GATAACAACAGGGGAATCGCATCAAATCTTATTAATACAGGAATTCTTTACAATGGAATCGGGAACTATGATTCAGCATTTTTTTATCTCAAAAAGGCCTTAAAACTGTACCGCCTTTTGAATGATAAATACGGAATGAGCAATGCGCTTTCCTATATTTCAAACAGTTATTTAAAGGCGCCAGATGAAGTAATAAATCGCCAGGGAATACGGCTTCAAGAGCGTTATGAAAAAGCAATTGAGTTGCAACAGCGAAGTTTGCAAATGGCCTCTGAAATTGGTAATCTAAGTACAGAAGGAGATGGATGGAGCAACCTTAGTGACATTTACATTCATAAAAAAGATTTTGCAAAAGCGCTTAATGCTTTTAAAATACATATTGCTATCCGCGATAGTATTTCGGGCAAAGAAAAAAAATCAGAGATTAACCGGATAGTGATGCAATATGATTTTGATAAAAAAGAAGCTGCGACAAAAGCGGCTGCTGATAAACTACAGACGCTTGCCAGCGCAGAAATAAAAAGACAACGGATTGTAAAAAATACGGTTGCATTTGGCGCTGCTATTTTATTAGCCGCCTCTGTGTTTATTTTTATTTTTTATAAAAGAAAACGCGATGCCGAAGAACAACAAAAAGAAGCGGAATATAAAGTGGAGGTAGCTGAGACAGAAATGAAAGCTTTACGTGCGCAAATGAATCCACATTTTATTTTTAACTCGCTTAATTCTATAGGAGATTACATTTCAAAGCATGATGTAACCACAGCAAATTATTATTTGGGAAAATTTGCAAAAATGATGCGACTCATTCTTGAAAATTCTGAACATACACAAGTCTCGCTGGCAGATGATTTGAACGCGTTGGAATTGTATATGCAATTGGAAGCGCTGCGGCTCAATGATAAATTTACTTATGAAATAAAAGTAGATGAGGAAATCGACCAGGAAAATACGATGGTGCCACCAATGATTTTGCAGCCATTTGTAGAAAACAGCATCTGGCATGGCATAGCGCATAATGAGGGAAAGGGAAATATTTTAATAGAAATAAAAAAAGAAAATGAGATGATTCATTGTATGGTAGAAGATGATGGCGTAGGCCGAAAGATTGATGAAATGAATCACCATGCAAAAAGATCTTTTGGATTAAAAATAACTAAGTCCCGCATTGAAATAATGGATAAATTAAAGAAAACTAAAGGTGGCGTTCAATTATTTGACATGGCGAAAGGAACACGGGTGGAAGTAAAATTTCCGTTGGCATTAAATTTTTAATTGCTCATGATAAATGCTATTATTATTGATGATGAAGCGCATTGTGTTAGCCAACTGTGCAGTTTCTTACATGAATATTGTGAGGAAAACCTTCAGGTGGCAGGCACCTTTCAATCAGTAAAAGAAGGAATAACCGGCATTTTAAAATTACAACCCGACCTTGTATTCCTGGATGTACAAATGGATGATAAAACCGGTTTTGATCTTCTGAAAGAAATTCCTGAAATTAATTTTGAAATAATCTTTACAACTGCTTATGAAAAATATGCGGTACAGGCTTTTAAATTCAGCGCCATTGATTATTTGCTAAAGCCCGTGGATGCTGATGATTTGGTGAGCGCTGTAAATAAAGTGATCAAAAAAATATCCGGCAGTGACATATCTCAAAAGATAAATGCTTTGTTTCATAATTTACAAAATCATCAAAGTTCAAAAAAGATCAGTATTCCCACCTTAGATGGGCTCATTTTCCTGGACACTAACGATATTATCCGTTGCCAATCGCACATAAACTACAGTATTCTGTTTTTAAAAGATAAACAGAAAATTACGGTAGCAAAAACGCTGAAAGAATTTGAAGAATTATTATCAGATTATAATTTTTACAGAGTGCATAATTCCCATCTGATCAACCTTGCTTATATCAAAAAATATAATAAAGGAAAAGGAGGAAGCATTTTCATGTCCGATCATTCAGAAGTGGAGGTTTCATCCAGAAGAAAAGAAGGACTTTTAAAAAGGTTGTTAATTAGCTAACGCACTTGCTTGCTAATATACTAAACAAAACTTCCTTCCACCGCTGTAGCCGCATCTTTGAAAGATTCTCTTGGTTTTAATCCCAATAATTCAAACATCATTTTATCCTGGTCAAAATCAGGGTTTGGAGTTGTTAATAATTTTTCACCGGAGAAAATAGAATTGGCGCCGGCCATAAAACAGAGCGCTTGCTCGACGATTGTCATTTCAGTGCGGCCTGCACTCAACCTTACCATCGCTTTCGGCATGATAATTCTTGCTGTGGCTATCATTCTCACCATATCCCAGATATCCACTTTTTGATTTCCTTCGAGTGGCGTCCCTTTCACTCTTACCAAAGCGTTGATTGGAACACTTCCTGGGTGTGTTGGCAAGGTAGAAAGTGTATGTAACATTCCGATTCTATCTTCGTGGGTTTCGCCTAAACCAATAATGCCGCCGCTGCAAACACTGATGCCGGCTTTTCGCACATTTCCTAATGTTCTTAATCTGTCATCATACGTTCTTGTTGTAATAATATCCGCATAATGTTCTTCAGAAGTATCTACGTTATGATTGTATGCATATAAACCTGCTGCCTGCAATTTTTCTGCCTGGCTTTCGGAAAGCATGCCCATTGTGCAACAAACTTCCAGTCCTAATTCATTCACTCCTTTTACCATTTCCAAAACGCGGTCAAAGTCACGATTGTCCCGCACTTCACGCCATGCTGCTCCCATGCAAAACCTTGTCGAACCTGCATTTTTGGCTCTTTCTGCATAAGCCAAAACTTCTTCTTTTTTCATCAATGCCTGCACATCTACACCAGTATGATAACGGGCTGCCTGCGGGCAATAAGCGCAATCCTCAGGGCATCCACCCGTTTTGATAGAAAGCAAAGTACACACCTGCACTTCCGCAGTTTCCTGGTACTCCCGATGAATAACAGACGCTTTATAAATGAGCTCTAACAAAGGCGTGTTGTATATTTCGCCGATTTCTTCTTTTGTCCAGTCGTTTCTTATTTGCATTTAATTTTTTTTATTATGGATATTTAAAACCAGATAATTCAGTAATTTCAGGAAATTGTAAAATACTCATCTCTTATTTCCCTCATAGCAATCTTAATTATTTTTTCTTTTCCATCAGAAACGATGAAAGGAACATTTGTTTTACGTTTCCCATTGTCATCTAATTCATATACACGAGTTTCTATTTTCTTTCCAATAAAATTCTCTCGAATTGTTATTTCAACTGGATTACTATCAGGAACGATGATTTGGTTTATTGCCTTCATTTTCGTGTAATTTGCCGCTCTTAAAAATAACTCAAATTCGTCTTTGGTGTCAGCGCTAAAACACTTTCATAAATTAATTTGATTGTGTTCTCCACATCATCTTTATGCAGCATTTCAACAGTTGTGTGCATATAACGCAATGGAATAGATATCAGTGCTGACGGGCATCCGTCGTTTGCATAAGCAAAAGAATCGGTATCGGTGCCGGTGCTGCGGCTTACTGCCTGCAACTGTACAGGAATATTATTTTTTGCAGCAACATCCTGGATAAATCCAAGTAATTTATTATGAACTGCCGGACCATAAGTCAATGCAGGACCTTTACCACACATACAATCGCCCTGAATATTTTTGTTGATCATCGGCGTATTTGTATCATGCGTTACATCGGTAATGATCGCAACATCCGGTTTGATTCTGCGTGCGATCATTTCCGCACCACGCAATCCGATTTCTTCCTGCACCGCATTCACGACATATAAAGAATAAGGAAGCGTTTTTTTATTTTCTTTTAATAATCTCGCTACTTCTGCAATCATAAATCCTCCGATGCGATTATCAAATGCACGGGCTATTAAATTGCCGTTGGCAATCTCATCAAAGCCTTCTGTATAAGTAACGACAGCACCGACGTGAATGCCCAAATCTTCCACTTCTTTTTTACTTCTTGCCCCGCAATCGAGAAAAAGATTTTCAACTTTTGCTTTCTGCTCTTTATCATCATTTCCCGAACGCGTATGAATCGCAGGCCATCCGAAAACCGCTTTTACCGGCCCTTTTTT
>DATILZ010000237.1:0-2298 GCA_035475995.1 Hanamia sp.
AAACTTTTTTAAATTAAGAATTGGCAATATTTGTCCGTTAACTGACGTTACCGTTATAACAAAAAAAGATTGACAATATATTAAATTGTGAATTATAATAAAAGAAATATTATATATTTATTGTTTTACTGAAGCTGAAACTTTACTATTGCAATTTTAATACTCAAGAACCACTTTTTTTACCAAAAATCAACACTTCTAAAATGGAAATTAACCCGGCACCAATTACTGCAGAAACATGGAAAATTAAAAAAATCGGCGTTATCGGTCCCGGAATCGTGGGGATGCCAATGGCAGCGATGCTTGCCAACGCAAAAATTAAAATTGGCACTCATGAAGCTGCAAAAGTCATTATTGTTCAAAGAAATTCGGTCAATTCAGGATGGAAAGTGGACGCGGTAAATAGTGGAAAATCCGTAATTGGTGGCATTGAACCTGAATTGGATGATATTACATCGGAGGCTGTAAAGGCAGGCCTTCTTTCTGCAAGTTCAGATTTTTCTGTTCTTTCAGATGCTGATGTTATTTTAGTTTCTATTCAAACTGATAAAAACGAAAGTGGCTTTGAACCTGATTATGGGCCTATGTTTGGCGGCCTTGATAAATTAGCTGAAGCACTACAAAAAAAACCAGCGGCTAAAATTCCATTAATTATTTTTGAATCAACCCTTGCTCCGACTACCATGGATACTTTGTTTCGTGAACATTTTAAAAAATATGGTTTGGAAGAAGGAAAAGATATTCTTTTGGGAAATAGTCCAAACAGGGTGATGCCGGGAAGGCTTGTAGAAAGAATCCGTGATGCCGATAAACTTGCTGGTGGCTTGCACCCTGAAACTCCAAAATTGATTGCAAAATTATATAATCACATTGTAACAAACGGCGAAGTTTATCAAACAAATAGTTTGACAGCGGAAATTGTGAAAACCCTGGAAAATGCTTACCGGGATGTAAGAATTGCTTTTTCTACAGAAATAGTAAGATATTGCGATGAGAACAATATTGATTTTTATAAAGTAAGGGATAAAATAAACAAGAAATTATCTCAATCAGATAAAGCCACAACCGATCCAAATGCAGTTCCAAGTGGCGGAATTTTAATCCCAATGCTTGGGGTGGGCGGCCATTGCCTGCCAAAAGATGGAATTCTTCTTTGGTGGCGCAATTTTCAAAAAGGAAACGACACTTCAAAGAGCCTGATTTTGCAATCGAGGCTGATAAATGATCAATCTCCGATACATACTTTCCATCAGGCAGAAAAAGCGTTTGGAAATTTGCGTGATAAAAAAATCGCTTTATTGGGCGTTGCTTACCGTTTTAATTCGGAAGATACCCGCAACTCTTCTACCCTTGTATTAGCGAATTATTTAAGCGAAAATAATGTTGATTACCTGATGCATGATCCTTATGTAAAAGAAAATGATCAGAATTTATTAAGATTTAAACAACAGAATCATCTTACACATGACTTGAAAAAAGCCCTGGAATTTGCTGATTATGTCTTTATTTGTTCGGCTCACAAAGAATATATTGACAAGGTTGATACAATAACATCAGCAGAAAACGTAAAAGGAATTTTTGATGCATCTAACATTTACAATAGAAAATTATTTGTAAATAATCCTGAAAAATATTCAGGTATTGGAAAAGGAACAGAAGAGCCAAAGGAGGAATTTGTAGAATTTGTTTATGAAAGTTTTCGTGCAATGGAAAAAGGGCTGGGTCACGAACTACTTGGCCTGATTAATTTTTATAACGATACCTATGCGTTTGATGAATACAATAAAGTGAAATTTGAAGATGTTCAACGGTTGGCTAAAACCTGTTCTACAGGATGTGAAATAGTAGATCCTGATCCGGTTGATAATATTCCTGCTTATAAACATTTTTCAAGCATTCTTGCAAAAAAAGGATTCTCAAACAGCAAAGTTCAATTGGCTTGAAAATATTTTCTATAGTTGGAGCACGGCCACAATTTATAAAGCTGGCACCTTTATCATCGGCGCTTTCCGGCTTGCATGAGGAAATAATTGTGCATACCGGGCAGCATTATGATTATGCGATGTCAGAAAAGATCTTTGAGGACCTGGGAATAAGAAAACCTGACATTCACCTGGAAATAAAGCCTGGAAGTGTGACTTCACAAATCACACAAATGATGCTGATGCTGAATTCTGCTATGATAAAATTCAAGCCGGATTTAATCGTTGTTTTTGGAGATACCAATTCAACATTCGCAGGAGCAATGGTTGCAGCGAAACTGAATATTCCGATCGTTCATATTGAAGCGGGATTAAG
>DATILZ010000238.1:0-1636 GCA_035475995.1 Hanamia sp.
ATCCAGGCGGTTTATAAATATGTAAAGGAAACCAACGACATTGCTTTTCTTTCTGAAAGTATTGATTCAAAAACTGTTGAGGAAAGGATGTCAGAGGCGCTTCATTTCTTAATGACTAAAAGATATGCGGCCAAATATGGACTTATCTATGGCGCCACGACGGTTGATTGGGGCGATGTGCAGCCTGAGACTTCATGGGGCGTTGTAATGGATAGTACAAGCCATCCGGCTATTGATATCTATGATAATGCTATGCTGGTAATCGCTTTGAATAATTATATTGATCTATTTCCAAAAAGCAACTATTGGATGGAGGTTCGAAAAGATGTTCGGAAAAATATCCGAAAGTATCTTTGGGATAAAGCCCGTCAAAAATTTATTCCACACATCTATTTACATGGCTCACCATTTTCTCCTTCATTTGATGAGAATAAAATAAATTATCATGGAGGCACAGCGATCGCAATTGAAGCAGGTTTGTTGAGCAAAAGAGAAATTAAGCAAGTAAATATTCAGATGATTGAAGATGTAAAAGCTTCCGGAGCAATGTCCATCGGCCTGACAGTTTATCCACCTTATCCGAAGGGATTTTTTAAAAATAAAAGTATGTATCCGTACGGTTATCAGAATGGCGGCGACTGGACGTGGTTTGGGGCGAGAATGATTACCGAACTTGTGAAAAATGGATTTGTAAAAGAAGCTTATAAAGAAATAAAACCAATGATTTACCGGGTAATAAAAAATAATGGATTCTTTGAATGGTACACAGTTGACGGAAAGCCGGCAGGGTCAGGAAATTTCCGCGGATCTGCAGGTGTATTATATACAGCAATTATCGCTTTGCAACAAAGCATTTGAGACAATTAAAAAAACTATTGAGAATTTCTATTCTTTGGGGATTGAAAACATAACTTCTATTCCCGCTGTTTTTGCGATACTAAAACAAAGCTTACTCCAGTAACATAATCGTTGTCAGAAGATAGTACCGAATATTCTTGCAGCCGATTTTCAATTAATCTAAAACGATTCATCATTTTTTGCACAACGTCATCTAATGGACAAATAAGAATTGGATTTTGGTTTTCAATCTTACTGTTCATTCTTTTGTGCTATCGATTGAGTTTAATCTTTCAAACATGTGATTCGTGAATAAAAAATCGTGTTTCATTCACCTCTTTCCTGTAATTCTGTTAATACAAGCGATGTTTATTCAATTAAAATAATATCAATATAGTATTAAAATGAAAATCTCTTTTTAAAATTCTAAAACTGTTAAAGATATTGGTTATTAAAGCTGGAATGTTAAAAAATTCGTAAAAAAACACAGTGAAAAGATAAAAAGATATTGTTTTACTGTTGTAATTTAATATAGCTTTGAATGGTGAAAGATTTTATTATTCAGAGATACTGATGTGCTTTCTTATATAATTGATAATTTACGTTTTGTCTTTATTCTTTCAATCGTTTACATAATGAAGTGATATTTGAAAAATTAAGTATAAAGAGGTTTTTAAAAAAAATAATTGTAATCGTTTACATTTATCAAAAAAAATTCTACTTTAGTCTTGTCAAATATTTTAAAATATAGTAATATTAGTAAAAAGATTGACCAATGCATAATGAGAACCTTTAGCAA
>DATILZ010000239.1:0-33848 GCA_035475995.1 Hanamia sp.
AATTTTTTTTCGAACACCACTTTTGCATTTGCATATTGGCCTTTATTTATCAAACCAAAATTTTTATAAGCATATAATGGCTGGTCTGTTAATTCCTGCTTTTCATTGTCATCATTCTGCAGTTCGTTTCTTATTTTATCCTTATTAGTGCTGTAAGATGCCCCTACATTCACTTTCCAGCCTTGGCCAAAATATTCTTTCCAGGATAAATTGTGATACATGTTTAAGTTGTTCAGGCCAAAAGCATCTTTCAGATTTAATGAATCCACATCCTGGTTTCTAAAGCCTACATCAGTAGAACTTAAATAACCATAATATTTCAACATTCCTGTAGAAGAAGTTTTTATCCTGTAATTTATATCGGCTTCATGAGTTTGTGGCACACGGAAATAGTCAAATCTTTGTTTGGTAATAGCAAAAGCGAGTGCAAGATTTGCATAAGCATAGGTAACTCCCCATGATGATTTTTTATTTTTAGAAAGCTTTTGAATTCCGGCATTCGCAGCAAGATATGAAATACCAAAACTTGCAGAAGTTTTTTCAGGAAGATCTATAGATTCTAACAAAAGGACAGAAGAAAGCGCTTGTCCATATAAGGCGGAATATGCGCCCGAACTGAAAATGGTCCCTTTAAATAAAAACGGATTGAATCTTCCGCGGGTAGCTTGTCCGGGTTCGCTGCTATAATAAAAATTATTTACGAGCGTGCCATCGATGTAATATTTTGTTTCATCTGCTGTGCCTCCTCTTACAAACAATCCTTCACTTTCGCCAACTTGTTGTGTGCCCGGCAAAGTTTTTAATGCTGAAGTAATATCACCATTTGCGCTTGCGGTTGTTACGATGTCAATGGGGTTTAATGCGGTTGCTCTTTTTGCGTCGCTTGCCTCAAAGGTTCCTGCGCTTATTACGACTGCTTTTAATTCGGTAATAGATTCTTTTAGTTCGAAGTTTACAATTATCGGTTGAGAACCGATATTTATTTCTTGTTCAAAATCTTTATAGCCAGTTGAAGTTGCTTTTAAAATTTGTTTACCTTTTTCTGAAGTAGTAAATGAAAAATCTCCCGCAGAATCTGTCGTTGCTCCATCATAAGAATCAACGATGCTGATACTAATTCCTGCCAGCGGTTTTCTTTTTGTGTTTGTTACTTTACCAGTGATTTTTATCTGTGCAATCGCATAAAAATTTATTAAAAGTAATGGGAGAAAAATTAACTTATACATTTTATAAATTTGGCACAAATCTAAAGTTATTTATAATATAAACCAAATTTTAAAAAAATATTTTTCTGAAAAACGCAGTAAATTCTCTTTTTACTATTCTTACTCATTGATAACTAGCCTATTATAAATTTGAAGTTGAAATGGTACTTATATGTGAAAGGATAGAAAATTTATTCACATCCACGAAAATTAATTTGTTTATCTGTACGCAATTTGTAATTTAGCAATAGAATTTAATGGGTTAGTAAGTACAAAGAGCTGGTAGCAATACTGGCTCTTTTACTTTTATATTGATTTTGTAAAATGCAAAGCTTTTTTAGCAACTGATGGATTAAAAGGGTTGTTACTATTTGCACATTTAAATAGAAGTAAAATTATTTGTAAATCTTTTGCAGTAAAAAGATAAATATGGTAGATTCTTGTTTTCGTTTTTGCATTTTTGAATCAGCAAATTAGCACATTTCAAATTCTTACATTTGCAAGCAACATATTGGCAAATGAGCACATCAGCAAATTAATTAAATGAATAAAACAAAGACTGCTTTTTTTTGCAGCAACTGCGGGCAGGAAAGTACCAAGTGGGTTGGCAAATGTCCTTCATGCAATGAGTGGAATACTTTTGTGGAAGAAGTAATTATAAAGGGAAATGAAAAACCTGCTGAAAGTGAGTGGAAAGAATTTTCAGGATTAAGCGGAGGATTAAAAACAATTTCACTACAAGACGTAACAAGCGGAGAGGAAAAAAGAATTGTTACTGAAGATGCAGAACTCAATCGCGTGCTCGGCGGCGGAATTGTTTTGGGAAGTATTGTATTGATAGCGGGCGAGCCCGGCATTGGAAAATCAACACTTTTTTTGCAGGCAACTTTGCAATTAAAAAATATTGTTACCTTATATATTAGCGGTGAAGAAAGTGAACAGCAAATAAAAATGCGCGCCGATAGGATTCAAATTAAAAATGAGAATTTTTTTCTTCTTACAGAAACGAATACACAAACGATTTTTAAAGAAATAAAAAAACTGAAACCGCAACTGGTAATTGTTGATTCTATTCAAACTTTGCAATCGCCTTACATAGAATCTGCGCCGGGAAGTGTTTCACAAATAAGGGAAAGCGCAGCCGAACTTCAACGCTTTGCAAAAGAAAGCAATACGCCGGTTTTTTTAATCGGGCATATTACCAAAGACGGAAATATCGCAGGGCCAAAAATCCTCGAGCACATGGTTGATACGGTTTTGCAATTTGAAGGCGACCGTCATTATGCGTACCGCATTTTACGAACTTTAAAAAACCGCTTTGGCTCTACATCCGAACTGGGAATTTATGAAATGACTAATGAAGGGATGAAAGAAGTTACGAATCCTTCAGAGATTTTAATTACACAAAAAGAAGAACAATTAAGCGGGGTTGCCATTGCTGCTACGATGGAAGGAATTCGTCCGTTGCTGATAGAAGTGCAGGCGTTGGTTACACAAAGTGTGTATGGAACGCCGCAAAGAACAAATACCGGTTTTGATTTGAGAAGATTGCAATTGCTGCTGGCTGTTTTGGAAAAGCGTGGCGGTTTTCATTTTGGCGTAAAAGATGTTTTTATCAATATTGCCGGCGGATTAAAAGTAGAAGATCCTTCTATTGACCTGGCAGTTCTTAGTGCGTTGCTTTCTTCTTATGAAGATACGCCGTTGCCGATGCAAGTTTGTTTTTCCGGAGAAGTAGGATTGAGTGGCGAAATAAGAGCGGTAAACCGTATTGAACAAAGAATTGCCGAAGCCCAGAAATTAGGTTTTGAAAAAATAATTGTAAGCAAATACAATACAAAAGGTTTGGGGAAAAATAAATTTAATATTGAAGTAGTTCCCTTGGGGAAAGTGGAAGAGTTGTACAGATATTTGTTTTAGACTAGCTTTTGCTTTAACACTTTTCAAATAATGAAAACTCAAACTCAACAATCCATTCCTGATAAAATAATATCTGCTGCCAATTCAATTGAGCAAATCCCAAAAGAAAAAACAAGGGAAAAATTAATTGCTTTAATAAATGAATTAATCAATAAAGATTTTCAGTCGCTTATTCAATTGCTTTATCGCATTGATGTAAATGAAAAGAAGATCCGGGTTTATTTAGATGCAAATGCAGACAAAGATTCAGCAACTGTTTTAGCAGATTTAATTATTGAAAGGCAACTGCAAAAAATAGAAAGCAGGAAAAAATTCAATGAGAAAAATAATGCCGAAGATGATGAGGAAAAATGGTAATTATGTTTTTTGATACATCAGCTTCTGTACTTCTTCTTTATTTTCTTTTTCCTTATTCAGATCGAAAGAGGTTCCAAAAATCCGGTCCCACATGTGCGTGCTTACTCCAAATCCTTTGTTTTCACTTTTATAATGATGCAAATGATGATTACGCCAGATCGGCTTCATCCATTTGAATGGAGGATTCCATGCATGAATGGCATAATGCATACTTCCATAAAGAAGATAACCTAATATAAAACCGGGAAAAAAGGCAAAAGTATTGGCGCGCAGTGCAGCATACATTAAAAGAAATACAATTGAGGCGAGGATAAGGCTGGGAACCGGTGGCATAAACAAGCGCTGTTTATCTCTTGGAAATTCATGATGGTTTCCATGCAAAACGTAACTGATCCTTTGAATCCGTGGATTTTCACTTGTCCAATGAAAAACAAACCGGTGCATCATGTATTCAAAAAACGTCCAGAAAAACGTGCCCGCTAAAAACAGAACTGTAATTAGCAAAGAGGAGTAGCCAAATTTGTGGGCGCTGTAATAAGGTAAAAGTATGATTACCGGTAGATATAATCCCCAGATAACCAGGGGATGTGTTTTAGTAAAGTATTCTAAGTATTGGCTTCTGAATATTTGCGCCTGACCTTTATTGTGAATTTTCTCAAATTTCATACGCTTACATTTCTATTGCAAAAGTAAGACGAAAAACGTTCCAACTTTTTTCGTTGAATATTCTGAATTGAAAAAAGACATGCATATAAAAAAACTGAGGAAATTATACATCATTTTTGGGTAAATTTCACAGCTATTTTATACTGTTCAAATATTCTATCTTGCAAGCCAATTAAATTTTATTTGAATGAAATTAGTTTCTTATTTAAAAGAAGAACAGGAGCAATTAGCGCTGTTGGTAAATGGATTTTTGTTTGATACTGATAACTTAAATCCGAATTTACCTGTAACGATAACGATGTTTTTAAACTACTGGGAAGATGCTTTTCCGATTGCGCATTCTATTAATCGTCAATTGGTAGAAGGAACAAGTCGTTATCGTGCAATACCTTTAGATGAAGTAGAATTAATTGCGCCGGTTACAAATCCTACCAGTTGCAGGGATGCTTATGCTTTTCGTCAACATGTGGCTACCGCCAGGAAAAACCGAAATGCACCAATGATTCCTGAATTTGACCAGTTCCCCGTTTTTTATTTTACAAATCACAACAGTATTACCGGTCCGGGAAAAATAATTTGCATGCCTGATCATTTTAATAAACTTGATTTTGAGCTGGAAGCAGCCATCGTTATCTGCAAGCCAGGAAGAAATATAAAAGCTTCAGAAGCGGATGAATATATTGGTGGTTATATGATCATGAATGATTTTAGTGCCCGCACTTTACAAATGGAAGAAATGAAATTAAATCTGGGCCCGGCCAAAGGGAAAGATTTTGCTACCGCAATAGGCCCGTGGCTGGTTACTGCTGATGAATTGGAAGAATTTAAAATTGCGCCAAAAGAAAATCACACAGGAAATGCTTACAATTTAAAAATGAAATGTAGTGTGAATGGTGTGCAGGTAAGCGAAGGAAACTTTGCAGACATGGATTGGACTTTCGCCGAAATTATTGAGCGCTGCAGTTATGGGGTGCAATTATATCCCGGCGATATTATTGGCAGCGGCACTGTTGGAACAGGTTGTTTTTTAGAATTGAACGGAACCTGTAAACTAAACGACCCGGATTATGAAGAACAATGGCTACAGGCAGGCGACGAGATTGAAATGGAAATTGAAGGGCTGGGAATATTAAAAAATACTATTCAAAAAGACGAAAGTGATTTTTCTATTTTGGATTTGAAGAAGAATAATTTCTGACTTCATTATTTGCAGTAAACAAAGAAATATAGGGCTTTCTTATTTTGATAAGATTACTGAAAAGCTTTTCAAAGGATTTCATTTTCCGACCCATAAGTAAGAAATACGATCACAATTTGCCATCTTTGAGGTTGGAATTTGCAACCTCAAAAGCAAGAAGAAAATTTGCGAATTAAAAAAACTAAATTGATGCGATAAAACTAAATTATGCAAATAATACAAACGATTCAGAATAGGATCTATGAAATCAGAAATGAAAGGGTAATGATAGACAGGGATTTGGCAGCCTTATATGAAGTAGAAACAAGAGTATTAAATCAATCAATAAAGCGAAATATCAAGCGATTTCCGAAGGATTTTATGTTCAAACTTTCCAAGGATGAGTTTGAAAGCTTAAGGTTTCAAATTGATAAGTTAGAAAAGCCGATGTCATCACAAAATGTGATGACATATCCAAACCGTCGTCCCAATGCTGCTTTACCTTATGCTTTTACAGAGCAGGGCGTAGCCATGCTCAGTGGCATTTTAAATTCTGAAAAAGCGATTAGTATGAATATCGCCATCATGAGAGCATTTGTAGAAATAAGAAGAATTATTGTAAAAGAAAATAACCTGGCAGAACAAATAAAACAAATCAAAAATCAATTAGGCGAACATGATGTTCAACTTAGCGAAATTTATGATGCCATCGAGAACTTACTGGATGAAAAAGCAGGACAGAGAAAATGGAATGAACGTCAGAGAATTGGATTTAGAAAATAAATGTTAACGATGTTGTTCATAAAAATTTACCGGAACCGATTCTTTTAAAATCTTCATTTCTTCTTCTGTTAATGGCTCGGAATCTACGGCTCCAACTGCATCTTTCAACTGTTCCATTGTTCTGATTCCAACAACCGCAGCAGTAACCGCAGGATTTTTTAGAACATATTGAACAGCGGTTTGGGTACTACTCCTTTCATTTGAAGAAACAGAATTTATAGCTTTTGCCGCAGCTGCTACCTGAGCTTCATTGTAATTCAAATATGCTTTTGCCGGTTTATTGATCAGCAAACCAGATGCAACGCTGCCTCTTACCAAAACGCCGATATTATTTTCATGTAATAATTGTAAGGTGCTTTCTTCCGGCCGGCGATCCAGTAAACTATACTGTGTCATCACACTTACAATATTTGATTTTTTTATAAATTCCCTGATCACATTTGGCCGGATTGATGAAAGCCCATAATAGCGGATCTTTCCTTGTTTGAGCAGGATTTCATAAGCTTCGATTGTTTCATCAATATCATCTTCGATTGTTCCTCCATGTGATTGAAAGAGATCAATGCAATCAACTTGCAATCTTTTCAAGCTTTCATCGGCGCATTTTAAAATATAATCTTTTCGAGGATTCCAATCCCATCCGCTGCCATCGGCGCGCCATTGGTTCCCAGCTTTTGTCGCGATTATTACTTTATCTCTTTTTCCTTTGAAAGCCCTGCCCAATAACGTTTCATTTAATCCTTTATCGTATAAATCTGCCGTGTCAAAATAATTAATTCCATTATCAATTGCCGCGTCTATAATTTCATTGAAATCTTTTTGATCTGTCTTTAAAGACATGCACCCAAAGCCGATTTTACTGATATTAAGAGAAGATTTTCCGAGAATTTGAAATTTCATTCCTCAAAGTTACCCTTTTAATAAAAACAACTCTTTTGCCGGGAATTGCGAAAACAGGAAATCTTATTATTTGTGCGTTTACTGAAATACAAAATTTTATGACTGCCTGTCCACAAATACAATTTGGTCTTCTTTCAAAAGTGGCAATCCTTTAAACCTTAAGATCACATTTGCCACTGTGGCTACATCTTTTTCGCAATAAACAGAGATGCGTTCAAGGTTTTTTTCTTTCCAATACACATCTCCTACCTGGCTGCCATCAATATCATCTTTCGGTGATGGGACACCAAGAACAGCCGCCAGCAATTTTAAAGAAGTATAATGTTTGTAATCGCCAAAACGCCAAAGATGCAATGTATCCAGCACAGGTGTTTCCCATGGTTTCATATTTTGAAAATCAATGTAAGACGGAATAGGAATATTATTGATGAGCATTCTTCTGCACAAAAAAGGAACGTCAAATTCTTTGATATTATGTCCTGTAAAAATCCAGTTTTGATTATTGGTATGCAATTGTTTCAGCGTTGCAACAAATTTATTCAAAAGTTCTTTTTCATTTTCAGAACACAAAGACTTTATCCTGAATTGCCATTCTGTACCATTCAGATCGTTATTTTCTTTTTTGAAATAACCAAAACTGATACACGCGACTTTTGCAAATTCTGCAAGGATAGCGGCACGCATTGGATAATATTCTTCAGCAGTAGTATTTGGCGGAAGCGCTTTGCTTATTTTTTCTGTCCATAATTCTTTCCAATCTTCATCCAATAAATGAAAATGTTCTTTTTCAGATACCGTTTCGATATCTATTACAAATAAATTTTCGATGGCTATTTGGTTCATGTTTTTGTTTGGTAAAATGAAGTGATTATTAAAGATAATTAAAGCAGAACAAATATTGATGCTATTATTTTTCTAAAAAAAAACCCGGTTCTATCGAAACCGGGATTAAGTAAAAAATAATTAAAAGGTTTTATTGTGTTTTATCATGTACCTGTGTATCTCTTTTCGGAGGAGGCATATTAATGATTGAACTTCCTTTTTCCGGAGAAACAACTTGCGCCGGTTTTAGAAAATATTGCTCCATTCCCTGTACCTGTTGTAATAATTGTTGCACGATCTGGTTTTCATAAGCCAATCCCTGCTGCTGGTTGTCATTAAGGCTGTTGAAATACATGATCTGTTGTTCCAGGTCTGTGCGTAATGCGTCAGAAACTTTTTTGGCTAAAACAGTATCTCCGGATTTGTAAGCTGCTAATAAAAATTGACCTGAGATCTGATCCTGTTGTTGCCTTCGTGAAGCCATTCCATAAGGGAAATTTTCCTGCAACATATTTTTATCACATCTCCCCAAAAGCTGTCTCGCTTCAGCCATTTTTCCATGATCAGCAAGATCGTTCGCAACTTGTGCATATTGCATTCTAATCGTATTCAAATGTCTCCTGTTTTCTTCATCAAAATAAACACCCGGAACATTTGCGTTTCCAAAGCCAAATTTTTTCATCATTACATCGTATGCCCATGTATCATTTACTTCACTATTTTTTACCGGAACCAATCTATAAGTAAGGCCGTCGGTTCTTAAATACTGCTGGAAGCCCAAATCTCCGTAAGGTGAAGTAAAATAAATAGGACGTTTCCAGTTATTAGCGGCAATAATATTGAGGATTGCGCTTTCATTTTTCATCAATGCGTTTTTCGGTATTGTAAAATCTACTTCACTCACTACACTGTCACCAGGATTTACAGTTCCGTTTTCCCTTACCAGGTTTGTATCTACTGGTACTTTTACATTTTTTGTAGGAAACACATTTAGAAAGTCTGAGCCATTCTGATACATTCTTGTAGGATCATCACTTCCTGCATAATCTTTCATCATCGTATAAAGATCCATTGGTTTTGTCTGATCCACTTTTGCTCCCGGAAGATCGGGGAAATAATAAATCGCATCCCTGTTGCTTCCGATTATTTGTTCCGGGCTCCAGATAACCGGTATCGGCGCACTTTTATTTACTGCATAACGAAGCTGGTTAATGTACCAATCTGTACCAAGTAAACTTGAATTAATTACGCGGATATCTCTTCTGATTCCCAGCACTTCCTGATCGAACCAAAGCGGGTAAGTATCGTTATCTCCGAATGTAATCAGAATGGCATTTGGTGCACAGCTTTGCAAATAATCAAGCGCTAAATCCCTTGGTAACGTTTTGTGGCTACGGTCGTGGTCATTCCATTCCTGGCTGGCCATCAGTACCGGAACAGCAAGTAAACATAAAGCTCCGGCCACATAATTGGCCGTTCTGGTGTTCATATATTTTTCAAAAAGCTCTTTTACATACATCACCCCAAGACCTATCCAAATTGCGAAAGCATAAAAAGAACCCACGTAAGCATAATCCCTTTCACGCGGCTGATTGCCGGCCTGGTTCAGATAAAAAACAATGGCAATTCCTGTAAAGAAAAATAATAAAAATACAACCAGTGTATCCCGTTTATCTTTTTTATATTGATAAATAAGGCCGAGAATCCCGAGCAACAAAGGCAAGCAGAACAGCTTATTGTTGGCTTTATTGTGCTTAAGCGTATCAGGCATTTTACTTTGATCGCCCAGCCTTGCGGTATCCCAAAACGAAATTCCGGTAAGCCAGTTTCCATCTCTTACATTCCCCATATCTATTCCCTGTAAATCATTTTGCTTTCCGGCAAAATTCCACATGAAATAACGGAAATACATCCAGTTGAGCTGGTAGCCAAAAAAGAAACTTATATTATCGGCCATCGTTGGTTTGGAATAATATTTCCCCGTTTTGGGATCCTTCCCGATTCCTGCAAAGTTTGCATAATAGTCAGCATGTCCCTGGTCGTTACTTGCATCCCACATTCTTGGGAAAAAATGAAGGTCAGAAGGATCATAAACTGTCTCTACTTTCTTCCCCTTCTTTTCATATTTATGCGTTCCTTTTACATAAGTATCTACATATTTCTGATCAGTTGGTTCATCAGTAAAATCCTGCCCTTTTAATATCGGCCAGTCGCCATATTGTTCGCGGCTCAGGTATCCTTCAAGACTCAACGGATTATCTACATTGAACATGTCAATTGCCGGGTCTGCCAGAGAGCGGATCATGGTAGTGAAATAAGTTGAAAATCCAAGAATTACAAATGCAAAAGCCCACATCGCAAGTCTTAAAAAATTCCAGTTCTTTTTCTTTGCCAGCTGAAGTAAAAGAAAAATAATAAAGGCAAGCAAAACAAAGAAAAAAGTAAAGCCCGTGAAGAAAGGCGCACCAAAGCTGTTGGTAAATAAAATATCAAAATCAGAAGCCAGTTTTATGGTCCATTGAATCATGGGAACCTGTACAATTCCTGTAATAATGCACGCTGCCACAAAAGCCCAAACTGTGCCCCATTTGGTCACTTTGTAACGCTTGAAATAATAAACCATTACAATAGCAGGAATAGTAAGAATCGGCAATAAATGTACGCCTACTGCAAGTCCTATCATATAGAAAATCAAAATCAACCACTTATCTGCAGGAGTAAAATTACCTTTAAATCCTTTTAATTTATCATTGGTAACTGCTTGTTCCCATTTGAGCACGAGCCAAAAAACGATAGCTGTAAAAAAGGAAGAACTTGCATAAACTTCTGATTCTACAGCACTGTACCAAAATGAATCACTAAAAGTGTAGGCAAGAGCGCCAACGGCTCCTGCAGCCATTATGGTAAAAATCTGGTTAGAAGTTAATGGATTGATATTGTTTTTTTCATAAATCTTGCGGGCAAAATGAGTGATGCTCCAAAACAAAAATAAAATAGTGAAGCCGCTCATTAAAGCACTCATGCTATTCAAACCCAGAATCGCATTATTCGGATTGGAAAAAGGCATCATGAAAAGCCTTCCAAGCATGATAAATAACGGCGCTCCCGGAGGATGCGGAATCTGAAGTTTGTAAGCGCTGGAAGCAAATTCACCGCAGTCCCAAAAACTACCGGTGGCCTCCATTGTAGATAAATAAACGATACAGGCAATAATACATATTACCCATCCTGTAATGTTGTTGACGCGTTTATAGCTCATATTTTGGATTTAAGGAAAGAAGGGGCAAATATAAAGCTATGATTCGTACATTTCTATTGCCTTAATTTTTTTTATAAAAAGGATTGTTAATTTGTTTTTGTTTGTCTTTCTCTAATCGATAGCTTTCGCTTTGCTTAGCAGATTTGTCAAATAACCTTTAGTCGAACAGAGACAAGTGTGCAGATTTGCAACAGCACAAGAAAAGATGGAGTTGCTTTAATGGTTGATTGAATTATATTTGAAAGGCACCTTCTTGTAATCTATGAGGTAATCTTTACGTAATTAAGACGAATATGCTTCGATTCATAGATCGAAGAGGTATCGAAGAGGTATCGAAGAGATATCGAAGAGATATCGAAGGTAGCTTTGAGATAATGAGCAGGTAGAAACATCCTTCGGTACATTCTGATCCTGTGCTTATTTGTTACTTATCAATCAACCTTAATGAGGAGCAGTCACAGATCTGGACACCTCTGCCGGCAAAGTTTGTTAATTTGTTTTTGTTTGTCTCTCTCCAATCTAAAGTTTTCGCTTTAAAGCTTTATTGCACGTAAAAAACAACAGAGTATTATTTTCACAGAAAACCTAAATTTTATTTTTGTCGCTGCTTCATTTAATTTTGATTTTTAATTTTCATTTTAAGAATATCAAACCGAAATAATTTGGTAAATTCTTTTCTCTAAAAAACAGGGTTTAAATTTCATTGAAAAAAGCATTCCTTCAACTTCATTTCGCTGTAATACTTGCCGGGTTTACCGCTATTTTAGGAAAACTGATTACGTTAAATGAAGGCCTTTTAACGGCTTACCGGATGCTATTGACTGTTGTAATTCTTGCAACAATTTTATTCTTCAGAAAACAATTAAAAAAATTATCCTGGAAAAACACGCTCACGCTATTTGGGGTAGGCGCCATCATTTCTTTACATTGGGTTAGCTTTTATGGAAGCATCAAATATTCCAATGTTTCTGTATCAGTTACCTGTTTATCCACTATTGGTTTTTTCACTTCTTTATTTGAACCATTAATCAGGAGAAGAAGGGTAGATTTTGTAGAAGTATTTCTCGGAATGCTGGCTATTGCCGGTGTTTATCTCATTTTTAATTTTTATCCCGAATATAAAACCGGCATTATTTTCGGAATTATTTCAGCAATGCTCGCCTGTCTTTTTCCCATTCTTAATAAAACATTATTAAATAAATTTTCACCAAATACTGTAACGCTTTATGAAATGAGCGGTGGTTTTATCGCCCTTTGTTTTATTCTTCCTGTTTATCTTCAGTTTTTTCCTGCCACCTATTTTATTCCTACTTCTACAGATTGGCTGTGGTTACTAATTCTTGCCGGGGTTTGTACGGTTTTTGCTTTTAATTTAAGCTTGCAGGCACTGAAACATATTTCTGCATTTACCACCAATCTTACTTACAATTTTGAACCGGTTTATTCTATCATTTTAGCCTTTATTATTTTTAAAGAAAATAAATTTTTAGGTGCCGGGTTTTATTTTGGATTTGCCTTAATTCTTTTCGCTGTTTCGTTGCAAATGGTAAGAGTTTACCAGGAAAGAAAGAAGGGAAGAATACAACAGTAGGTGGCTTGTCGAAAATAGAAAAACGGCTTATTTGCTGTTTACTATATAGTTAATAGTTATTTCAAAAATTTGAAAATTGTCAGAAGAAGGTGGTCATTTTTTCCGATTTGCGCCATAAACCAAGAAGGTTTCTTCGGGCACTGAAACAAAACCTTCCTGGTTTCGCACAGTTTTCGCCTAAGTTTTATCTGCCAAGGTTATTTTACTTAATTTTAAGAAAATATAATTTGGACTGTAATTAGTGTTTAGCGTATCTTTGCATTCGTAAAAGATTAGTGAAAGGGAACGGAAGCGTTCCCTTCTTCTATTTCTAAAAGAGAACAAAGAATAATGATTACAGAAACTGAGAAGATTGAAGAATTTGTAAAACAATTAATTGCAAAAACGGATGGTTTATTTCTGATAGAAGTAAAAAGCGCTCCGGGAAATAAAATTACCGTTTTACTGGATGGCGATAAAGGTGTTACCATCGAAAACTGTACCGCTGTTAATAAAGCTCTTTATAAATTTATTGAAGAAACTGCACTTTTTGGAGATAACAACTTTTCATTGGAAGTTTCTTCATTCGGTATAGATAAACCACTGATATTATTAAGGCAATACAAAAAAAATATTGGGCGAAATGTAGAAGTGGTATTAACTGACGGCCAAAAAGAAGAAGGGAAACTGGTAGATGCAAATGAAGAACACATTAAGCTCGAACAAAAAACAGGTAAAGGAAATAAAATGATCACAAAAACAACAACAATATTATTTAATCAGATAAAGCACACAACCGTGCTGATAACTTTTTAAAATAACAATATGGCAAGTATTAATTTAATAGAATCCTTTCAGGAATTCAAAGACGCTGAAAACATTGACAGGCCTACCTTAATGAAGGTAATGGAAGATGTTTTTAAAACATTGATCCGCAAAAAATATGGTTCCGATGAAAATTTTGACGTAATCGTTAATGACCAGAAAGGCGACCTGGAAATTTTCAGAAGGCGCACCATTGTTGATAACGACGATTTGTATAATACGTTGACAGAAGTAGAATATAAAGATGCGATAAAAATAGAACCTGACTACCAGGTAGGTGAAGAATTATATGAAGAAGTAGATATTCAAAAAGAATTTGGAAGAAGAGCTATTCTTGCCGGAAAGCAAACGCTGGCAAGTCGTATCAACGATTTGAAGAAAAACATTCTTATCAAAAAATACGAAGACCGGGTTGGTGATATTATCAGTGGTGAAGTCTATCAGGTTTGGAAAAAAGAAATTTTATTGCTGGATGAAGAAGGCAATGAAATGCTCCTTCCAAAATCAGAGCAAATTCCATCTGATTATTTTAAAAAAGGCGAAAACGTAAGAGCGGTTGTAAAAAAAGTAGAATTAAAAAATAACCAGGCAGTAATTATTGTTTCAAGAACAGATAATTCTTTTCTGGCAAAATTATTGGAAATTGAAGTTCCTGAAATTTTTGACGGCCTTATCGTAATCAAGAAAATTGTGCGCGATCCGGGAGAAAGAGCAAAAGTGGCTGTTGAAAGTTTTGATGACCGTATTGATCCGGTTGGCGCTTGCGTGGGAATGAAAGGAAGCAGGATTCATGGCATCGTGCGTGAATTGAAAAATGAAAATATTGATGTAATCAACTGGACAAATAATATTCAATTGCTTATTCAACGTTCGCTTACTCCCGCTAAAATAACCAACATGGATGTGGATATGGAAGCAAAACATGCAAGCGTATATTTAAAACCCGACCAGGTTTCACTGGCTATTGGCCGCCGGGGCGTAAATATCAAATTAGCATGCGAACTTACAGGCCTTGAAATAGATGTATTCCGTGATAATGAAGGTGAAGTAGAAGAATATGATGTGGATCTGGACGAATTTACAGATGAATTGGAAACATGGGTAATTGATGAATTAAAAAAGATTGGCTGTGATACAGCGAAAAGCGTGTTAGACTTGTCTAATGAAGAACTCGAACGCAGAACAGATCTTGAAAAAGAAACGATTGCCGAGATAAAGAAGATTCTAAACGAAGAATTTACAAATGAATAAAACGAGTTATTTATTTGTTTACTATAAATAAAAAAATAAAAATTACCTCCTATAAATAGAGGTAGGGAAAGTTTAATGGCAGAAATAAATACACCACGATTGATGGCTGCGGCCAAAGAGTTCAATATAGGAACCAATACCTTAATAGACTTTTTGGTATCAAAAAATTTTAGCAGCGATGATCTGAAGCCGAGTACAAAGCTATCGGAAGAGATGTACCGTGTACTGCAGGTTGAGTTTCAGCCCGATAAGGTAGCCAAACAAAAGGCAGAGCAAATTGATTTGCCTAAAAATACTCCGGCAGATAATAAGAAAAGAAAGGATGAGCAGGATCTTTCTTTTACTAAAAAAGAAACTGTAAAACCAGCCGTAAAAGAAGAAAAACCGGTAGAAGAACAGAAGCCTGAGCAAATAGTAGAAGAAATTATTGCAGAAAAAGTAGCTGAAATTCCACCGCAGGAAATTCCTGTTGTTGCTGAAATTACAGAAGAAAAAGAAGAACCTAAAGAAGAACCCGTAGCGCCGGAAGAGCCATCCAAACCAGAAGTAATTAAAATTGAAGCACCGGAAGTAGAGGGTTTAAAAATAATTGACAAAATAGATTTAAGTGCCATAGATTCTTCTGTCAGGCCAAAAAAAGATTCGAAAAATAAAGAGCAAAAAGGAAAAGTAAAAGGAGTTATTAATAAAGAAACACCTGCTGAAAAGCCGGTAGAAGTTCCAACTCCAGCGCCGGCTCCACAGGGCCCGATTGCCGAGCCGGAAAAAGAAACTCCAGTGGTAATTACAAATATCAAAGCAGTAAAATTAGAAGGCCCAAAGATCATGGGCAAAATTGTGCTGCCGGTAAATAATGATACAAGGCCAAAACCAGCAGATGAAAGGCGCAAACGTAAGCGCATAATTGTAGAAAAGAAACCATCTGGCAATCACCAGCCGGGAACGCAACAGGGCAATCACCAGCCTCATACCAATGCTCCAAGACCACATGGCGGCCAAAACCGGCCTGCAGGACCTGGACAGGGAGCTGGAAGATTTAACCGGAACGCACCTCAGACAAGACGTGAAGAGAAAGAAATTGATCAAAAAGAAATCCAGGATAAGATCAGGGAAACACAAGCTAAGCTTGCGGGTACCGGTGGAAGGGGAAAAAGTCTGAAAGCCAAATACCGTAAACAAAAAAGAGAAGAAGCAGCAGAAAACGTAGGTGAAGAGGTAGCAGATAATAAATTGCTGGTAACTGAATTTATATCAGTAAGTGAATTTGCGAATTTAATGGATGTAAGTTTTGCGGATGTGATCAGCAAATGTATGAGCCTTGGAATCATGGTTTCTATCAACCAGCGACTGGAAGCTGATGTAATAGAACTGGTAGCCAGTGAGTTTAATTATGAAGTAGAATTTATTGATATAGATGATCAGCAGGATATGGAGGAAGAAGAGGAAGAAGACAATGAAGAAGATATGATTCCACGTTCTCCAATCGTAACGATAATGGGTCACGTAGATCATGGTAAAACGTCATTACTCGATTATATACGTCATGCAAATGTAATTGCCGGTGAAGCTGGCGGAATCACCCAACATATTGGCGCTTATGAAGTTACCGTAAAAAATGGTCGAGCAATTACCTTCCTGGATACGCCTGGCCACGAAGCTTTTACCGCAATGCGTGCAAGAGGTGCAAAAGTTACTGATATTGCGGTGATTGTAATCGCTGCAGATGATGCGGTGATGCCACAAACAAAAGAAGCCATTTCGCATGCTCAGGCAGCAAACGTACCCATGGTATTTGCCTTAAACAAAATGGATAAAGAAGGCGCTAATCCCGAAAAGATAAAAGAACAACTGGCAGGGATGAATATATTGGTGGAAGATTGGGGTGGAAATTTTCAAAGCCAGGAAATCAGCGCCAAACAAGGATTGAATGTAGATGAACTGTTGGATAAGGTTTTATTAGAATCCGATTTGTTGGAATTAAAAGCCAATCCTGCGAAGGCGGCGAGTGGAACAGTGATAGAAGCGTCGTTGGATAAAGGACGTGGATATGTGGCAACTATTTTAGTTCAAAATGGAACTTTAAGGCAAGGTGACCTGTTGGTTTCAGGACAGCATTATGGCCGTATAAAAGCAATGTTTAATGAACGGAATCAGCGCGTAACAGTAGCTCCCCCGTCAACTCCCGTATTGATATTGGGATTGAATGGTGCTCCGCAGGCTGGTGAAACTTTCAAAGTTTTTGAAGACGAATCTGAAGCAAAAGAAACTGCCAACAGAAGAGCCCAAATAATGCGCGAGCAAGGTATTCGTGCTAAAAAACATATTACACTTGATGAAATCGGCCGTCGTTTGGCATTGGGTAATTTCAAACAATTAAATCTCCTTATCCGTGCTGATGTGGATGGTTCGGTAGAAGCATTGAGCGATTCATTGCAAAAATTAAGCACTGAAGAAATCGCAGTAAGCGTTGTTCACCAGGGTGTAGGACAAATAACAGAAACTGACGTAATGCTCGCGACCGCATCTGATGCAGTTATCATTGGATTTAATGTTCGTCCATCTTTGCAGGCATCCAAAATTGCAGAACATGAGGGTGTGGAAATAAAAACTTATTCTATCATTTATGATGCGATAGACGAAGTGAAGAGCGCAATGGAAGGAATGCTCGAACCTAAGATCCAGGAAAAAGTGTTGGGTATTGCTGAAATAAAGGAAACTTACAAATTTGATAAAGCAACCGTTGCAGGTTGTATGGTAGTGGAAGGTAAAATTGCCAGAAACAACCGAATCCGCCTTGTGAGAGATGGCATCATTATTCATACCGGTGAACTGGGCAGTCTCAAACGCTTTAAAGATGATGTAAAAGAAGTAACCAATAATATGGAATGTGGTATGATCGTAAAAAATTATAACGATCTGAAACAGGGCGATCTGATTGAAGCTTTTGAAGAAATCGAAGTGAAGAGAACGCTGTAAGAATTGGGTTTAGATTCGTTTACATTGTTTAGATGAAAGTTTAGGTTCTTTATTGCAAACTTCTTTAACAAAAGCACGTCAACTTTTAACTTTCCAAAAAAATAACTCCGGTTTTACAGCTGTATTTTTGACCCAATATTTATAAAAGTATTTCCCGGCAATTTCAAATCAAAAAATTCGATGAAAAAAAGTTTGTTTACTCTTTGTTTTCTAGTGATCGCTTTTGCTTCTTTTGCTCAAACAAAGAAAGTGGTTGCCGATAAAATAATCGCAACAGTTGGGGATAAAATAATTTTAAAAAGCGATATTGAAAACAGCATTCACGATATGCAGCGTCAAAATATCGACATTCCAGCAAATGCCTCTTGCTTGCTTTTGCAGCAGGCGCTTGCAATGAAAGCGTTAGTACTACAGGCAGATAAAGATTCTCTTCCGGTTTCTGATGAAGATGTAAATGCAGAGATCGACAACAGGGTGCGTTATTACATTAATACATATGGGTCAAAAGAAATTCTTGAACAAATAGCGGGAAAAACAGTTTTTCAGTTAAAAGAAGAATTCAGGCCGGTGATCCGCGATCAGAAACTGGCGCAGGCAGAAAGAGATAAGATCGTAGGTGATGTAAGAATTACGCCAAAAGAAGTAGAAGCATATTATGCTAAAATTCCAAAGGACAGCCTTAAATTTTATGAGTCGCAACTGGAGATCGGTCAGATAGTAATTTACCCAAAAGCCAGCCGTGACGTGGAAAATTATGCTATCGATCAATTGAAAGAATACAAAAAGGAGGTGGAGGATGGCAGCAAAAAATTTGAAACACTTGCTTCCCTTTTTTCAGACGACCCGGGGAGTAAAGATAATGGCGGCCTGTATGAGATCAACCGTAATGAAAAGCAATGGGACCCGGTTTTTTTGGCAAAAGCATTCAGTCTGAAAGATGGTCAGATCTCTAACGTTTTTAAAACAAAATTTGGCTATCATATTATTCAAATGGTGAGCCGCCGCGGTGATGATGCTACCATCAGGCACATCCTGAAAATTCCGCAGGTAAGTTCAATAGAAATTAATGCTGCCAAAGAAAAACTTGATTCTATAAGAACGCAACTGGTAAAAGGAACCATTACATTTGGTGAAGCTGTGGCAAAATACAGTGAAGACGATAATAGTAAGTTTACCGGAGGACGCATTACAGCGCCGGATGGAAGTGGCAGTACGTTTTTGACTATTGATCAATTAGATAAAGACCTTGTGCTCATGCTTAAGAATTTAAAAGTAGGCGAATATTCAGCACCGACAGAATTTATGGATCAGTCTGCGCGTAAAAAAGCAGTAAGAATTGTTGACATTCTGACCAAAACCGAACCACATCGTGAAAATCTGAAAGATGACTATGATAAGGTGGCTCAAAGAGCATTGGAAGAAAAGAAAAATGATGTTCTGGATCAATGGTTTAACAAGGCCATTCCTACTTTTTATATAAACATTGCGAAGGAATATGACACATGCCCCGAGTTGGGAAAATGGACAGAGAAGAATATTACCGCTAATAATTAGATAGAAACAAAGCATTGGAACGGTTTCATCTGGCAAAAGAATTTCAATGAATGCCGCAAAATATATTTCTTCCAGAGTTGCTTTCCAGACTATTCATCTTTTATAAATTCTTACTTTTTTTGTTTTAAAAAGATACTTTGCTATTACTATCAATAAATGAACAGACGTGTTTCCCATTCTACGCCAGTTCAATGAGACGTTCTTTTTTCACGCTTGCCGCAATCCGGATTAATCCTGCTCCCATAGCAATAGCGGCGTAAAATAAAATGGTATTTGCAAATGGTAAAGGTTCAAAATTCAATACTTCCAATCCCTGGGCCATCAAAGTGAATTCCTGCACCAGTACACCTATTGTAAAAATAATTACTCCTGCACCGGAAATTTTTCCTCCTCTTTCGCTTAATATTTGATTAATATATCCGAGAATAAAAAATGAAATAATTCCGAGGAAAGACAAATGCAGATATCCGATTACAATTGGCCTGAATCCAAATGCATAATTACTGAAAAAAGGAATGATGGAAAATGTTTGTAAAACGATTTTCAGAATAAAAGCGATTGCAGCCATAGTCCACAAATACCTGGTTGTTTTCGTAATTTTTCGTGGAATATTTTTTTTCACAGCCGGGAATAACCTGATAAAATAAAATAAAACCAGCAATTGCAGAATACCTGAAATATTTGCCAGCAAATGCAGTGGACGCGGCAACTTTAACCAAAGAATGGATAACAGGTAAGTCGGCGCTACAGTTATCGCCATGATAATAAATAAATGTTTATTGATAGCAACAGTTGGTAAAAATCCTTTACCAAACAAATAAGAAAACAACAATCCAAAACAAACAAATAAAAACCAGCCATTATATTGAAAATGGAGAAAGAAATATAAAGCGCCAAAATAATAATCCTGAACGGTACTGAAATTTACCATTAAATAAGCAAGAGTAATTTCACCAAAACTGGCAATGGCCATCAGTATTAATGCTGCTTTAAACCATTTCGGAGCATAAGATTTATCGGTTACCTTATTTAGATCAAACCAATAAAAAAAAATAAAAAACCAGGAAATCAGAATAGATATAATTGAAAATGAAATGGAAAAATATCCATAGCCCTGGATAATAAAAGTAACAAACATCCCATAAGCCGAAATACAACCGCTGATTAATATCCAACTATATTTTCTGTAATTCGTCATTACATTTTGCCGCAGAAGATAATTAATCATCAAAACCATTAAAGCAATGGTTACCCAGCCCATAAATGCAAAGTTGGAATGCGCATATAATAAATGTTTCTGATTTACGATTGGAAGCGGAAAATTTATTTTATACCTCATCGTAATTCCTGCAAGCGCTACAACACAAAAATTAATTATAGCGATTTGAATCCATGTTTTTACAGGAAATAAATTTTTGGTCATATTTTTCAAGTTAATCAATAATTGAGCTGTTGCAAAAAAAAATAAGCTACTTGGTATGAAATATGATGCTTATCAGTCAAATACACTTTTCTTTATGATTAATGTCATAAAAAGAGTATATTGATTTCTGTAATATTGCAAAGTAAAATAAAAACTCATCGTTATGAAAAAAATGATTATCATTTGTTCTTTAGCTTTCTCATCGGCCATATTTTTTGCATGCAACGGCTCGGGCAATAAGGAAAATACTACCACAGAGCCTGATACCACAGCCACAACCGCAGCCACTGATACCGGAACCACTGCAAACGGAAATCCATCTTACGATCCAAATCGTGGAGAAGGTAAATTTCATGATGTGAAATTGAGTGATAAACTAGATGCTCATGAAGCTGCAGAAGGAGAAAAAATATATTCGCTGAAATGTTCTTCCTGTCACAAACTTACTGATGAAAGGCTGGTTGGTCCCGGATGGAAAGGCGTAACTACGAGGCATAAACCCGAATGGATTATGAATTTTGTTACAAATACGGATGACATGATAGATAAAGACCCAAAAGCACAGGCAATGCTTGAAATTTGTATGGTGCGGATGCCGAATCAGAATTTGACTGATGATCAGGCCCGTGAGATTCTTGAATTCATGCGAAAAAATGATGGAGTAAAATAAGTTTTTTCATTGTTTAATAAATATAGATTTACCGGGTATAATCACTTTATACCCGGTTTTTTATATAAATATTTCATTTTGTTTTGTCAGCAAACAAATAATCGCAATTCCTGCTTCTAAATATCGATGTTGGCAACATGATTTTCTCCTCCATTTTTTAAGTTTAGTATGTTTTTATTTTTTTTAGGAAAATGATTAGTATTCTGTTGCCGCTTTCTTTTCGTAACGCTTGGATTAGCCTTAAATAACAAAGAAGAAAGATCACTCATTTCACTTTCAAATCAATCAGAAATAAGGATCAGTTAGTGACTTTTTTTCAGTAAATTTTCCCATAAAACACGGGAATATTTTGTTTTACATTTGCTAACATGTCTATCAGCGTTTCCAATCTTACAAAAGTTTATGGCAGCCAAAAAGCGGTTGATGATATTTCATTTGCTGTCGCTAATAATGAGATTGTTGGCTTTTTAGGGCCAAATGGTGCGGGAAAATCAACAACTATGAAAATTATTACCGGTTTTCTTGCGGCAGATTCAGGAAATGCTGAGGTAAATGGAGTTAAAGTAAATATTGATCCGGTTGAAGCTAAAAAACAAATTGGTTATTTGCCTGAAGGAAATCCACTCTATTATGAAATGTATGTACGCGAGTATCTGGAATTTATTGCCGGTGTTCATCATCTGAAAAACGATGTGAAAAGACGCGTTGAAGAAGTGATTGATCTCACAGGTTTGCGTGTCGAAAGCAATAAGAAAACAGGACAGTTGAGCAAGGGTTACAAACAAAGAGTCGGCCTTGCCGCCGCGCTCATCCATGATCCAAAAGTATTAATATTAGACGAGCCGACAACGGGATTGGATCCCAACCAGATTGTTGAGATCAGGCAGCTGATAAAAGAACTGGGGAAAAATAAAACGGTACTTTTTTCGTCTCATATTTTACAGGAAGTAGAAAGCATTTGCGACAGGATTATTATTATTAACAAAGGAAAAATTGTAGCTGATGATACTTTAATAAATCTTCAATCATCCAATAAAAATATACATACCGTACTGGTTGCATTTGGCAAAAAAATTAATCCCGATTTATTAAAAGCTCTTCCGGCGGTTGAAAATGTGGAAGAGATTCAAAACCAATATCATATTCGAACTTCTGATCCTGATAAGCTGAAAAAACTTTTACTGGAATTCAGCCTGCAGAATAACCTTGATATTCTTTCCTTGCAAACAAAAAGTAAAAGCCTGGAAGAAGTATTTCGAAATCTTACTGTTTGATTGAAAATAATCTCCGCCACGAATAACACGAATAAAATCTTTAAGCCACGAATAACACGAATTTTCACGGATTAAATTATTAGCCAAAATTTGTGGAATTCGTGCAATTCGTGGCAAAGTCATTTGCGAAGCAAATAAAAATTCAAAAGGCTACTTTTGTTTAAAAAAAAACCGATGAAAGCAGTTGTCTTTATCTTAATTTCATTTTGTATGACTTCTTCTCTGTTTGCCCAAAATATCGTTGGCAACTGGAATGGCAATATTGATATAAACGGCGCACAACTTCCGATTGTTTTTCATTTTACAAAAGACGATTCGGGAAATATTACCGGTAAATGGGATAGTCCAAAACAAAATGCAAACGGATTGCCTTTCAGTGCAATTGATGTAAATGGCGATAGTCTTCATCTCGATATAAAAATGATTGGCGGATCATATCAGGGCCGTTTTGTAAACAACGATTCAATTTCGGGAGTCTGGAACCAGGGAGGACACGGGATTCCATTGAATTTTTCCAGAACAACAGAGAATGAACACGTAAAAACAGTGGTTTCTGTTTATCCAAATGAAAAAGAAATTTCCATTACTTCTGCTGCCGGAAGCAAACTGTATGGAACGCTATTATCCAAAAATAACCAACAAAGAATAGCGATTATTATTGCCGGTTCGGGCCCGACTGATCGTGATGGAAACAGTATGATCAGTGCGCCTACCAATGAATATAAATTGCTTGCTCATTCTTTAGATTCGCAAAACATCGCCACTTTCCGTTTTGATAAAAGAGGAGTGGCAAAAAGCGCAGTTCCAAATTTTAAAGAAAGTGACCTGGTTTTCGATGATTATGTGAAAGATGCCGAAAAGATTTTTGATTATTTGCATGATACACTTGGTTTCAAAAATATTTATTTTATCGGCCACAGTGAAGGTTCTTTGATTGGAATGCTTGCTTCGCAAAAGAAAAAAGCAGCTGGCTATATTTCTGTTGCCGGAGCCGGGCGCCCGATTGATCTAATATTGCAAGAACAACTGCAAAAGCAGCCATTTCCGGATTCAATAAAGCAAGAAATACCGAAGATTTTTAATCAGTTGAAGCAAGGAAAAGAAGTAAATAATTTTCCCGAAACGCTGGCGCCGCTTTTTAGAAAATCCATTCAGCCATATATGATTTCATGGTTGAAATATTCCCCGGAAAATGAAATAAAAAAAGTCAGATGCCCGATTCTGATTATTCAGGGCGGTTGTGATATCCAGGTAAACGTAGAAGACGCGAACAATCTTCATAACGGAAACAAAAAAAGCACTTTGGAAATTATTCCTCGTATGTCTCACATATTAAAAGATGCAGGCAAAGATTGCGTAGATCAAAATAAAACTTATACAGATGGTTCAATGCCAATTGATCCGATTCTCGTTCGGGATATTGTGAAATTTATACAGAAAAATTAAACCGGTTTTAATCTATTAAAGTAGAAAACATGGAGCTTTCAGAAGTTGTAAAAACGAAAATCCAGGAACAAGGGCCGCTTTCTTTTCGGGATTTCATGGATATGGCGCTTTATTATCCATCACTCGGATATTATAATTCAGATAAAAACAAGATCGGGAAAGAAGGCGACTTTTATACAAGCCCGGTTCTCAGCTCTTTATTTGGTGAAATGATTGGAAAGCAAATAGAAGAAATGTGGTTTCTGCTCGATAAAAAACCGTTTACCATTGTAGAATATGGCGCAGGCACCGGAGCGCTTGCTTTTGACATTCTTCGGTATCTTAAAAATAATCCCGCTTTATACAATGAACTGAATTATTGCATTATTGAAAAGGGGGAAAAAATGCGGAAGTTGCAAAAGAATTTATTAACAGAAAAAGCTTCCTGGTATGATTCTATCAAACAAATTACGGCAATAAATGGGTGTGTTTTATCAAATGAATTGCTTGATAATTTTCCCGTTCATAAAGTGATTATGAAAGATGAACTGATGGAAGTTTTTGTAGATTATAAAAATGATTTTAAAGAAATTTTACAACCTGCAAATGAAGAGTTGAAGAATTATTTTACTGAACAAAATATTGTTTTGCCCAAAGATTACTGCACTGAAATAAACCTGGAGGCACTTGACTGGCTGAAAGATATTTCTGAAAAATTGCAATCCGGTTTTGTACTTACTATCGATTATGGTTTTTCATCTGTTGAACTTTATAGTGCTAAAAGAAATGCAGGTACGCTTTTGTCTTACAAAGGTCATCAGATAAATAACTCGCCTTATCAGAATATAGGACAACAGGATATTACAGCACATGTGAATTTTTCTGCCTTAGCTCATTGGGGAGGAAAATTTGGTTTAAAATGTTGTGGTTTTACAACCCAGGCAAACTTCCTCCGTTCATTAGGATTGATGAATTATTTAAGAAAATTAGAGATTGAAAATAAAGATTCAGAAAACAAAGATTTCATTTTTCAAATTAATAAATTAATCGTGGATATGGGAAATAAATTTAAAGTTCTGATTCAGCAGAAAGGTGAAAAATGTAGAATGCTTACCGGAATGCAATTTGCAGATCCGTATCCATAAATTAAACCAAAGCTATAAGGTTTTTGAAACCTTATAGGTTTTTAGAACATAGATTTCTAAAAATCTGAAGGAAATGTTTCGGGTACCTTTCTTCTGTCGGGATGCAAAGGCAATGGATGCAAGGCTTTTGTCTGATCAATAAACATTAGCGCATCGTATCGCTGCGGAAGAAGTGAAGGCACGTAATTTCCATATCTTTCCATCGCCGGATCATAAACCACTCCTATCGCCCGATGAGGAATTTTATTGAAATATGCCTCATCCATATCCTGGCTGAAAATGAGATACCGGTTCTTGTTACTTTCTTCATGCAATCTTCTTTCTATGCTTCCGCTTCTTGCTTCCGGCACATCCATTACCTCCATTGGCGCTCCCCATTCTTCACCGGCGATCACGGTGCCGCGGTAGCTTGCAAATCCTGCCAGGTAAACGTTTTGTTCACCATATTGTTCCCGTGCCAGTTCGCCAATATTTACCATTCCTGCCCGGCTCATGTCTGTGGCTCTTGCATCACCGATGTGTGTATTATGTTCCCACACGATTCCTTTTGCATTCGTGCCATGAAATTTCATCAACCGGTCTAAAGTTTCCATCATGTGGCGGTCGCGCACATTCCAACTTTCATTGTCAAAGCCAATCATGGTTCGATAATATTTCTCTGCATTCACTGCAATTAATGCATTTTGTTCTGTATTAAATCCGGCTTCCCGGTCGCCATCTAAAAACTGTGCTTTCATTCGAACCTCCCTTAAAAGTGCCAAGACTTCATCGCGGCAACCGGTATCATTTAAAGTATAACGTGCATATTGCTGTTCATTTTCATTGAAAGGCTCAAAACATTGTATCGCTTTTTTTACCGATTTAGCAGCTTGCGGATCTTCTGTTTCCAAATAACTCATCATTGCTTTCATTGAATCCCAAAGGCTGTAAACGTCGAGGCCATAAAAGCCAACCTTTTTATCAGCAGATAAATTTTTGTTGAATTCCCTCATCCATTCTGCAAGCCCGGCCACTTCCCAGTTCCCCCACATCCAGGTAGGCCAACGGTCAAAATTTTTCAATACATCTTCTATATCATCGCCTGCGTCCTTATATCCTTTTACAAAACGGTTGATCTTGTAACAATCTGGCCAGTCGCCTTCTACCGCGATGAAATTAAATCCTTTTTCTTCTATTAATCTTTTTGAAATCCGCGCCCGCCAGGTGTAAAACTCATGAGTGCCATGTGATGCCTCGCCAAGCATTACAATCGGGCGGTTACCAATATCTTCCAGCAGCGGATCAAGATCTCTTGAATTATATAATGGATGCATGATGTTGATTTTTTGCTAAAAAGCCACAATTTGCTTGCCAAAGGGAATCTGTAAAAACAGGAATTAAGTTTATTTCTCGTTTGCTTGCGCTGAAAAGGTTAACCTTCAACCTTCAGCATTCATTCATAATGCAAGGCCTCAATCGGATCTAAGCGAGATGCTTTTACTGCAGGATAATAGCCAAAAAATATTCCAGTGATGCCGCAAACAGCAAACGATATGATGATAGAGGAAACAGAAATGAGCGTTGGCCATTTTAAAAATATACTAATCAATTGAGATGCGCCGATTCCAAGCAATACGCCAATGATGCCGCCGATGATACTGATCACAATTGCTTCTATCAGAAATTGCATCAAAATGTCAATTCCACGCGCCCCGATTGACATTCGCAAGCCGATTTCTTTGGTTCGCTCTGTTACAGACACATACATAATATTCATTATTCCTATTCCTCCAATTACCAAAGAAATTGCAGCAATTGCAGTAAGTAACACCGTGAGCAACTGGCTTGTAGAACTGAAGGTGTTAATCAATTCAGACATGGTGCGAATAAGAAAATCATCATCATCCGAAGGTTTTAATTTATGCGATTTACGAAGGATGTTTGTAAGTTCCGCAACTGCGGAATCTGTAGTATTTTCATTGGTAGAAGAAGCATAAATATTCTGGATATAAGGAATGGCAAGGATCCGTTGCTGAACAGTAGTATAAGGAGCAAGTATGATATCATCCTGATCTGATCCAAATGCATTTTCACCTTTTGGTGCAAGTACACCGATTATCGTAAAAGGAATTTTATTGAAACGGATAATTTTACCTATTGCATCTTCCCCGGGATTGAAAAGATTGGCAACAATAGTTTGCCCTACGACACACACTTTCGCAGCGGAGGCAATATTTTCATTATTAAAAGAAACGCCGTCTTTTAAAGGCCAGTCGCGGATCTTGAGATAATCGGCGCTCACGCCCATGATCTGTGTAGGCCAGTTTTTATTTCCATTAATTACCTGTCCTCGCGCTGATACTGCCGGCGAAACTTCACTAATATATTTTGATTCAGATTGTATGGCTTTTATGTCATCCAATGTAAGTGTTTGCAAGCCTGTTTGATCCAAACGCGCGCCGCCACCAACAGTTACATTGCTATAAGGCCTTACAGTAATCATATTGGAACCCATACTAGAAAGTTGTGCCTGAATGCTTTGTTTAGAGCCCTGGCCAATCGCAACCATTGCAATCACCGCTGCAACACCAATGATGATTCCAAGCATGGTAAGCAATGCTCTTAGTTTATTTCGCTGCAACGCCCTAATGGCTATTTGCAAAAGATTGCTCAACTTCATTTTTTAATTTTTTTCAACTTGAACATTCAACATTAAATCTGGAACCTCCAACCCTCAACCTCTAATCCTCAGCATCCTATTCTACCTCCTCACTCACCGGCAATTCAGCAAGCGCTTTTTTTGCGGAGCGGATATTTTCATTTCGCGAATCACGAATTATTTTTCCGTCTCTTAATGTAATGGTTCTGCTGCTGAATGAAGCAATATCAGGCTCATGTGTTACAAAAACAATTGTTTTTCCCTGTTGATTTAACTCCTGGATCAAAGCCATAATTTCATACGAAGTTCTTGTGTCCAGGTTGCCCGTCGCTTCGTCGGCCAGGATCATTACCGGATGATTAATCAATGCTCTTGCGATTGCGACCCGCTGTTGCTGGCCACCCGACATCTGGTTGGGCAAATGATCTTTACGGTCAGATAATTTTACTGCCTCTAAAGAAACAAGGGCTCTTTTTTCACGTTCGCTTTTTGATACAGAAGGATTATATAATAAAGGAAGCTCCACATTTTCAATAGCTGAAGTACGTGGCAATAAATTATAAGATTGAAAAACAAATCCTATTTTTTCATTCCTGATCTTTGCCAGTTCATTTCGCGACAGCTTTCCAATATTCACTCCATCCAGCAAGTAAATACCATCTGTTGGCTTATCAAGGCAGCCTAAAATATTTAACAGTGTTGTTTTGCCGGAACCACTGGCGCCCATAATGGTAACAAATTCACCTTCGTCAACAGAAAAAGAAATGCCTTTAAGCGCTCTCACAATTTCTTCGCCCATTTTAAACTCGCGTTTCAGATTTTCTATTTCAAGGATTTTTTTTGACATCAGCAATTTTTAAAAAGTTCTTATTATTTGCTTTTTGATGATGAACCGGAACCTTTTCCGGGAGTTTGCCTTCTTCGGGATGGCATGAAAGGACTTCTGGCCTCACCGGAAGCCGGTTTTACATTTGCAGCTTCCTCCACTCCATCAATAACTTCATCATCTTTATTCAACCCCGATAAAACCTGTACATGAATGTTGTCATTCATTCCGGTCATAATTTTTCTTGCGATAATCTCATTTCCCTTTAATATCCATACCGTTTCCATTTTTGGAGGAAATGCTGTACTATTTTTATCAATTGAAGAGTCATTATTTCTTGCATAATGATTATCTGCATTTCTGATAATTTTATATTGTTTTGTGACTAATGAATCGGGCGTAAAACTGATGGCTTTTGCTGAAATTAAATTGGCATTGCTATCCTGCTGAAGATAAATGGTAATGTTTGCCGTCATCCCCGGTTTTAATTTCAGGTTATTATTTTCCGCATTGATAATGGTTACATAAGTAACCACGTTTGCCGTTACTACCGGTTGCAGCCTTACTTCCTGTACGATTCCCTTAAATACATCATCGGGAAAAGCATCTACTGTAAAAGTCACATCCTGTCCTTTTTTTACATTGCCAATATCAGCTTCGTCAACTGCTGCACGTACCTGCATTTTGGAAAGATCTTTTGCAATAGAAAAAAGAGTAGGCGTATTAAAACTGGAAGCAACCGTTTGTCCTTCGCTCACATTTCTTGATAATACAGTTCCGTTTATTGGCGAATAAATGTTGGTATAAGAAAGATTTCTTTGTGCGGCAGCCAGCACAGCTTTTGCACTGCCAACCGCTGCCTGGGCTGTATTATAGGTAGATTGTGCTGTTTCAAAATCGGCTTTACTGATGGCTCCTACATTGTATAATTTGGTTTGACGATCGAAATTTTGTTGCTGAAATTGTAAGTTACTTTCTGCATTTTGCAGATTCGCTCTATCCTGGTTTACCTGGTCATTGAGCAATGATTTATCTAAGGAAGCCAACAGTTCACCCTTTTTTACAGGTGAATTAAAATCAACATAAATATTTTGTATCGTGCCCGAAACCTGCGAACCAACAGCCACAGTATCTACAGGTTGAATCGTTCCGGTAGCAGTTACGCTATTTGAAATACTTCCGGTATGCATCTCTTCCGTTTCTAATATAACCGGCTTGTCGGCATTCTTTTTTTTAAAATAAAAATAAATACCGGCGGCAATTACAAGAATTACAATGATCCAGATAATTTTTTTCATTTTATTGCTTTATAATGTTATTGGTTTTCCCATATAAAATTCATAAATGCCATAGTTCAAAATCACATTGTATTTTGCCTGAATTAAGTTCTGCTGCGCCTGTATGAATAAATTCTTTTGAACCAAAAAATCAACCATGTTCACCGCTCCAAGCTTTAATTGCTCATTGGCAATCCGATAATTTTCCTCGTTTGCATTAAACTGAACCTGTGCTGCGGCGTACTGCGCTTCCGCGTTCAGCACATTGATATAGGCCTGTTCTACCTGCTGAGATAAGACCAATTTTGTGCTTTTCAATGCAATCTGAGATTGATCAATGGCTATTTTTGATTTTTCAATATTGGTTTTATTAATACGGTTATTAAAAATTGGAATACCAAGCGTCAATCCGATACGCTGATAAAAATTATTGTTCAACTGGCCTAAATATTTCGTGTTCTGATCGTCTGAATATCCACTGGCAAGTGATCCGCCAGCAGAAACCGTAGGTTGATTTGTGGTATAGGCCTGCTTTAACTGCAAGTTGGCTTGTTCTAAAGCGACCTCACTGTTTTTTACTTCAGGCCGGTTTTGCAAAGCGCTGTCCTCTACCGATTGAAAATCGGAGGCGCCGCTTGGCACCGTTACATTTCCCGGATCCTGTACCTGTAAGTTATAAGAGGAAGGTAATTGCAAAATTTGTTTGAGTGTAAGTGTATTTTGTCTTAGCTGATTTTGTGCAAGAACCACATTATATTGATCTGTGGCAAGCGTAGCTTGTAATTGTACCAGGTCCTTTTTTGCGATGCTTCCGGCTTCAAAAAAGGTTTGCCCGTTTTTGTATTGTGCCTCCGAAGTCTGAACTACATTTTGCAGCGCCAGAATGTTTTCTTTATCAAGTAAAATATTCAGATATGCTTGTGCAATTTGAATGGTTATTTCATTTTCTGTTTGTTGAACATTCAGATTTGCTGCCTGCACATAAAGTTTTTGTGATTGAATATTGTTTTTTAAATAACCGCCCTGGTACAGGATTACAGAAGAATTAAGACTATAATTACTGGCAAAATTTGCCTGTGTCTGAAAGCCTCCTACAACAGGATTTGCATTTTTGGAGTTGGTTAAATATTGTGTGCTGCTTGCAGATAAATTTGGATAAGCTGCTGCTTTGGCCTGCAATAAATTTTGATTGTTAATGTCCACATCCAAAGAAAGTGTTTGCAATTGCAGGTTGTTTTTTGCAGCATAATTAAAACAATCCTGCAGGCTCCATTTTTTCGCTAAAGTGACAGAAGTATCCTGCGCTATTATAGAAGCAGGCAGTACAGAAAGCAGGATGAATATAAAAGAGATGAACTTAAAATTCCTGTAAAAGGTTGTAGAAGCCTTTTCATTTTTTGAGGAAGTAACCTGAAATTTTAAAATCGATGGTAACTTTTTCACTTCACACAGAACTTTTAAATTAATGATCAGACGTTTTTTATTTATTAAAACCTTCGCCATATTTGTGAGTGGATGCTAGATTTTAAAATTTATTTACATTAATTATTGCAGCTACAATTTAGAAGCCAGATACTTTTTTTTGTTTTTAAAGATTAGAGAAAAGAAATGAGGAATCTTTATTAAATGTTTGTTTGCCGGAAAATGAAATTTTTGTTTATTCGTTGTTGTGTAAATTTGCAGTTTTTTAAATCGAAAAATGAATCCAGCCGTCACATTAGAAAACAAACTCGAAAAAACTGTTTATCCGATATTATTTGCCATCAGCTTTTCTCATTTATTAAACGATACCATTCAATCTTTAATACCTGCGATTTACCCGATCCTGAAAAATAATTACCGGCTCTCTTTTGCACAGGTTGGATTAATCACGCTCACTTTTCAAATGGCTGCCTCCCTGCTGCAACCCTTTGTGGGCTTATATACCGACAGAAAACCGCAGCCTTATTCTCTTGCAACAGGAATGGGTTTTACTTTATCAGGCCTGATTGTTTTGTCTATGTCACACCATTTTTATCTTGTGCTGGTTTCAGTTGCTTTAATCGGAATTGGTTCTTCCATCTTTCATCCGGAATCTTCCAGGATGGCGCATGCTGCAGCGGGAGATCAAAGAGGTCTGGCGCAATCTATTTTTCAACTTGGTGGAAATCTTGGAAGTTCAATCGGTCCATTGCTTGCCGCATGGATCATTGTTCCTCATGGCCAAACCAGTATTATCTGGTTTTCACTAATTGCCCTGTTGGCTATTTTTGTGTTGACAAAAGTAGGAAACTGGTACAAAGAAGTGGTGATAAAGATCAGGGCAAAACAAAAACAGAAAACGGCTGTTTTTCATCCTGCTTTTTCAAAAAGAAAAGTGGTTTTTTCTGTAGTAATTTTACTCGTTTTAATTTTTTCAAAATACTTTTATCTTGCGAGCCTTACCAGTTACTTTACCTTTTACCTGATCAATAAATTTCATGTTGGCATCCAGACTTCCCAGATATATTTATTTGTATTTTTATTTTCTGTAGCTGCTGGAACGCTAATTGGCGGTCCTTTGGGCGATCGGTTTGGAAGAAAATATGTAATCTGGTTTTCTATTCTGGGCACCGCGCCGTTTGCACTATTATTGCCTTATGCCAATCTTTTCTGGACAATCGTTTTAGTCGTTCCGATTGGATTGATTTTGTCTTCTGCATTCTCTGCGATCCTCGTTTATGCACAGGAATTAATCCCTGGAAAAATCGGGTTGGTATCCGGATTATTTTTTGGATTCGCTTTTGGAATGGGTGGAATTGGCTCAGCCTTGCTGGGAGAATTAGCAGATAAAACGAGTATTATTCATGTTTATCACGTTACCTCTTTTCTTCCATTAATAGGAATTATTACCGGATTTTTACCTAATATTGAAGGAAGCAGAAAGAGGAAGAAGATGGAAAAGATTGCCTGATTTTTGATAATTATTATTTCAGTAAACAAACAAATATCCGCAAATTCTGTTTTCAGTTTTTCTTTTAATCTCCTTTAAAATTCGCTTTTCTTTTTTCAATAAACGCGGAAACGCCTTCTTTGAAATCATTAGTTGCAGCAGCTTTTTGCTGAAGTAAATCTTCCGTTTCTAATTGCTGTTCTAACGTTTGTTCCAAAGATTTATTCAAGGCCTGCTTTGTATATGCCAGTCCTTTTGTCGGTAATTGAGAAAGCGTAACAGCAATTTTTTCTGCTTCGTAAAAAAATAATTCGTCAGGGAAATATTGATAGATCATTCCCATTCTTTCTGCTTCTTTAGCAGAAATTTTATCGCCAAGCATCATCAAAGCCGAAGATTTTTGAAGGCCAATCAAACGGGGTAAAAAATAAGTGCCGCCACAATCGGGGATCAAACCGATTTTACTAAAAGCCTGGATGAATGAAGCGGATTCTGCTGCTACTATTACGTCACAACATAAAGCCACATTCGCTCCTGCTCCCGCCGCAATTCCATTTACTGCTGCGATTACCGGTTTGCTTAGATTTCTTATTTTTCTGATGATCGGGTTGTATTGTTCAGAAATGATCTTTTCCATTTCTGCGCCATTCGGATCAATGGCTTCAGTCAGATCCTGTCCTGATGAAAAACCTTTACCAGCGCCGGTTATATATACACAACGAATAGAAATATTTTTTTCACATTCATCGAGTTTTTCCTGCAGATCTAAAGACATTTGGCGGTTAAATGCATTAAATTTTTCAGGGCGGTTTAGTGTAATAAATGCGATTGAATTTTTTATTTCAAAAAGAATGGAACTCATGTGATTGTTTGATGGATTCTTAATTTTTTACCGGTTACAACTGAATTCTCTACATTATTTAAAATAATGAAAACATGTTTTTATATCTTCTTCAGATATCCTTGGATATGCTGCTAATAAATCTTTAATCGT
>DATILZ010000240.1:0-13232 GCA_035475995.1 Hanamia sp.
AAAACCCCGATAAAAATGCTCCTTTTTTAGAAAGATCATCAAGGGGTTTTCGAGGCAATCTTCCCGGAGATTGGAATCTTCATTCTTCATAGCGCCCATAAAATACAAGGAGATTGCTTCGTTCCTCGCAATGACGGAACACGCTCCAAAGCCATTAATAAATTACAGCAAATGAACAAATAAGATGAATTTCATTTCTGAAGTTTATAAATGCAGATGAATTAGAAATAATAAATTTGATATTTTTCATAGAAACATTTCAAAAATAGTGTTTAGAATAATTTTCATTAATCTGAATAAAATGCAGCCGTTAAAAACAATAACCCTTTTATTTCTATTGTTCAGTTTTACATCTTTTGTTTGTGAAAAGACACAGGCACAGGATCAAAAAGATAAGCCGGTAATAATTTATTTCAAAAGCGGGAACGGGCCTCTTTGGAATAAACAGGAATTGGATTCTTTTCTACTTGCCAGAACTTCAAAAAGATCGGCGCTGATCCCAAAGATCACAGCGGTTGAACAAAAAGGAGATACCTTAATTTATAAATTAAATCTCAGGCTCGATCCCAATCCCATAGATATTCATGGTCGTTATTTAACGGGGCAATCACTTCCTGATTTTAATTTTAAGGATATCAATGGAAAGTCAATCAATCTGAAAGATTTAAAAGGAAAACCGATGGTGATTAATTTTTGGTTTGCGGGTTGTGTTCCATGCCTGGCAGAGCTGCCGGAATTAAATGCACTAAAAGAAAAATATAAAAATTCTGACGTTGTTTTTTTATCAATGACATTCGAAAAAAAAAGTAGAGTGATTAGCTTTCTAAAACAGCATCCGTTTAGTTTTATTCCCATTCCTGATGTGAAAGAATATTGTGATCACATGACCGATCTGTATCCGCTTACTTTGTTTGTAGATAAAAATGGCATCATTTCTTCGGCAGAACATCTGATGCCGCCATTGTTTAATTATGATGTGAGTAAACGAATTGATCAGCTTGATACTTCATTGTTTGAAAAGAATATAAATGCGATAAAATAGCGGGCAGTAAACCAGGAAATATGAAAGGTTTTACAAACGGTAAATTATTTGCTTTAATTAAAAAAACCTGGTAACTCAACGATACAAAAGAGAAAAAAACCTTATTGCCTTCAATGCTCACCTCGCATAAGGTAATAAGGTGAGTTAAACTTTTCATTTTTTTTACTAAGGTAATAAGATTGAAGATTTCTTTTTCCCGACAAAAATGCTGCCAATGCAATTCACCATTCACCATTCACCATTCACCATTCACCCATTCACCCATTCTTAATGAATCCTATCCCCGCGTACCTCCATGCTTTGCATTAATTCAGTTTCATAATCTATCCATTCTTTCCATCTTTTTCTCACTTTTTCTTTGGGCAAATAAGTATCTGCCAGGTTGATAAATAAAGTATAATGACCGGCTTCGCTTTCCATGAATTTCCTGTAAAATGATCTCATATAATCATCCTCCAATCCTTCGCTTAACCGCTTGAAACGTTCGCAGCTCCTTGCTTCTATCAATGCCATCGTTAATAAATGATCTAAAAATCTTTCTTCAGGGCTGCCACCTTTTTTCTGAAATTCTATCAGTTTATTTACATACACATCTTTGCGCTGCGGGCCCAAACATAACTTTCGTTTGCGCATCTCCGTTAGTACCTGCCTGAAATGCCCCCATTCTTCTGTGACGATGGGAGCGAGTTCCTTCACCAGTATTTCTTTATTGCTGTATTTGGTGATGAGTGTGATGCAACTGGTTGCAGCCTTTTGTTCGCACCAGGCATGATCCGTTAAAATTTCTTCCAGCGAAATAGCCGCCAGATCAACCCAGCGGGGATCGGTAACTAATTTTAAGCCTAAAATATTTTTCGTGTCCTGAGATAGCGTTTCCATTTTTCAAAAATAATTACATTATTGCATTATTGAATTATTCAATTATTATTTGAAGCGTACAATTAGTGCATTTGCTGATCAGCAGAATTAGCATATTCCCACATCAGCTAATCAGCTAATTTTGCCAGATGAATGAAGATTTTCTAAATAAAAAATTACAGGAAAGAGTGGATGCAAATGCACTGCGTTCATTAATAGTGAATAAAAATAAAATTGATTTTTGCAGCAATGATTATCTCGGGATCGTAAAAAATAAATTGATCGAAAGATCTGTTTCTGCAAATCTTTCACATGGAAGTACAGGCTCACGGCTGCTTGCCGGAAATTATGAATTGATAGAAGAAACGGAACGGCAAATTGCCGGTTTTCATAATGCAGAAGCAGGTTTGATCTTTAATTCAGGATACGATGCCAATACCGGCGTACTTAGTTGTGTCGCCCAAAAAAATGATACGATCATTTATGATCAGTTGAGCCATGCATCGCTGCGCGATGGAATACGTTTGTCCTTTGCTGCATCTTTTTCTTTTGTACACAATGATCTCCAGGATTTGGAAAAGAAGCTCGTATCAGCGAAAGAAAGTTCACAGAATATTTTTGTTGTTACAGAAAGTGTCTTTTCGATGGACGGCGATTATGCACCTTTAAAAGAGATCGTACAATTGTGCGAAAAATATCAAGCCTCTTTAATGGTTGATGAAGCACATGCAACCGGCGTTACAGGCGAAAGGGGAGTGGGCCTTGTTCAGCAATTGAATTTAGAAAAAAAATGTTTTGCACGTATTCATACTTTTGGAAAAGCGTGTGGTGCACATGGAGCAATTGTTCTTGGTTCTGAAAAACTAAAAAAATACCTGGTCAATTTTTCGCGCCCTTTTATTTATAGTACTGCTTTGCCGCCCGCTGCTGTTGAAGCAATTTCCATTTCATATAATACATTTCCACAGATGGAAAAAGAAAGAGATCATCTGAAAGAATTGATAACTGTTTTTAAAAATGGAAATTTAAAATTTAAAATTTTGCACAGCGATACGCCCATTCAAATTGTGATAATTCCTGGTAATGAAGAAGTAAAAAAAGTGGCGAAAACTTTACAGGAAAATAATTTTGACATCCGGCCAATCCTTTATCCGACAGTGCCAAAAGGCGCTGAAAGACTGAGAATTGTAATGCATGCATTCAACACTTTAGATGAAGTAAAACGAATAGTTCAACTATTGAATGAAGGCAATTAAAAAATGGATTTTTTGTTTGCTGCTTAATGTCATACTTAAAAATCACTCATTTTTTTATGGTACAATCTTTGAAATGTGGTGGTTGAACTAAAAAAATTATTAATGAAACATTTGAAGAATTTATTTTTTGCCCTTCCTCTGTTTGCTTTCATCATGATTGGATGTAATGCAACACGCACTCAAAAAGGAGCAGCAATCGGAGGAGCAGCAGGAGCTGTTGGCGGCAATATCATTGGCAGAGCGGCGGGTAACAGTACGCTGGGAACCATTATTGGCGCGGTTGTCGGTGGAGGCGCCGGTGCTATTATTGGCCGCGATATGGATAAGCAGGCAGAACAAATTAAAAATGATATACCGGGAGCTAAAGTAGAAAGAGTGGATGAAGGAATAAAAGTAGAATTTAATGAAAAGATACTTTTTGCATTTTCAAAATCTGATCTGGGAGATTCAGCAAAAAATAATCTGAATAAACTGGTTGCTATTTTAAACAAATATCCGAATACAAATATCGAAATCCAGGGACACACGGATAGCCGCGGAACTGATGAATACAATATGGCATTATCATTAAGGCGTGCGAATGCGGTAAGGGATTATTTAGCATCACAGGGAATCGCAGGAACACGCATGACAACAAGAGGCTTTGGTGAATCTGCACCGGCTTATTCGAATGATACTCCGGAAGGAATGGCGCAAAACAGAAGAGTGGAATTTTTGATTACTGCAAATGATAAGATGAAAGCTGACGCTCAAAAGCAGGCTGGTACACAATAGTATTGTATCACCTTTAATATAAACGGGATTTTCATATCGAAGATCCCGTTATTTTTTATATTTTCTAAAAATTGTAAATCATTATATTTCTTCGTTTACTGGTTACCGTTATAATGCAATTTTAGTCGCTTCATTAAATTTTATACCGTTCAATTCTAATTCTTTCAACACAGGCTCATAAATTTCAGCAATTACCGGAATGTGCAAGCCCGTTAATTTTATTTTATCTTCCAAAATCAATTTAGCTGCAATGCCTAAAGGCAATCCTACTGTTTTTGCCATAGCTGTATGAATCTGATCTTCGCCTTTCACGATGAGACAACTGCTTGTGTTTTTATTTTCTCCATTGATAGAATATTCAATTTCGTGAAGCATAACGATCATGTCTTTATCATGCGGCTTCATCACTAATTTTTTTTCTAAAACAGATTGAAGCAAAAAAGCAGAATCAGAAATTTCTATTGGAATTTTTTCCTCTTTATTCAATTCAAGAAAATTTACTTGTTCTGAAAATTCTGAATTGAAAAATTCATTTTCATTAAAAGTATTTTCATTTTGCGAAGCAAACTTATCTTTCTTCAAATTGAACCAATCGGCGAAAGTTTTGCAATCTCTGATTTCTTCATCATCATTTTTATTCGTGAGACCGAGCTTCACAATTTTATTCCAGCCACGGCAAAAAGAAGGATAGCGTAAAGTGGTGCGGATAAAAGTTGTTGCATCATGAAGCTCATAAGTGTCAATATAGGAAAGTGAATCCCTGTTGGGATACCACGCCAGGGAAAATAATCCGGGTACATCGGCAATATTCTTTTCGTCATTAAAAATTTCTAAATAAGGAATCTCAGTTTTCTTTCCGTTCTCCAGATATACAGCACCTGAACTACCTGCCATTACTACGTTTGCCGGATTCCAGGTAATTTTATAATGCCAGGGATTGTCATCACTTTCAGGAGAAACCAAACCACCACAATGTGATTTAAAAGAATGGATTTTTCCACCTTCTTTTTTTATTTTGTTAATGAGTCTCATTGCGCTCATGTGATCTATTCCCGGATCCAATCCCATTTCTCCTAAAAAGATCAGTCCCTTTTCCAGGATCTCATCCTGCAGCGATTTTATTTTTTCATCAATATATGAAGCGGTCAAAAGATTCTTTGAAAAAGCCACACAATCAATTGCAGCTAAAAAATGCAAAGCCGGCGGAAGCATGGAAATTACCAGGTCTGCTTTTGAAATGTATTCATGACGCTTTTCATCATTGCTTACATCAAATGAAATTGCTTCCGCAGCCGGAAAATTTTTTGTTTTTGATTCAGCCAGGGAAAGATTTGAATCGCAGACCACCAGTTTCCATCCATTTTCATCACACGATTTTCCCAGGTAATCAATAAGTGATGTAGCAGATTTTCCGGCGCCAAATAGTAATATTGTCTTCATTGAACGAAAATAAAAAATAAACTCCACAGGTATTTTAAAAGAAATATCTTCTTATGATAACTGCGAATATTTTCAACGATCATATTTTTTTGGAAGGAAGTTCAATCTCTCTTCTCACATCGATTTCCTTCAAAAAATACTCATCATGCGAAACAACAATTAAAGTGCCCTCGTATTCATTAATAGCAGCAGTCAAAATTTCTATATTTTGAATGTCGAGGTTATTGGTTGGTTCATCAAGGATCATAATATCAGGCGATTGGTTTTTTATGTTCAAACAACAAAGCATCATGCGCATTTTTTCTCCTCCGCTCAATGTACCGCATGGCTTGTTCCATGTTTCTTTGGTAAATAAAAACCGGCTTAGCCTGATTTTGATTTCATGTTCGTGCAAGCCGGTAGTATTGAATTGTTGGGCTTGTTGGTAAACGCTCAGGCGGTTATCAATCAAAGAATAATCCTGGTCGATGTATATACATTTGTTTTCGGCGCTGTAAATGCTTCCTGTTTTTGGTTTTAGTTGTCCTAAAATAATTTTGATGAGAGTTGTTTTCCCTGCTCCATTGAGGCCTTTTAATGCAATTCTTTCTCCGCTTACAATTTCACAATTCAAATTTTCATTCCACAGAAAACCATCATCGTATCTAAAATTAATGCCGGTAGCGGTAAATAATATTTTGCCTTTGTGCAATGAAGAATGGTCAAAACCGAATTTCATTTTATCCATATCCGGTAAACCTGACCGTAACTCCTGTATTTCATTGGAAATGCCAGTTATCTTTTCTGTATGAACACTTTTAATTTTTGAGGTAGAGTTTTCAGCTTTGTTTCTCAGAGTATTCATCATGATGCGCGCAACGCCGGCCTTTTCCTGTTTCTTTTTTCCACGCGAATCGGCCCTTTGCTGCCGTTCCATTGTTTCACGTTCTTTTTCTTTGGCTTTTCGCAAAGCCTTTTCCTGGTTTATTAAATCGTGCTTCAAGGCATTGTTTGCAATTTGCTTTTGCCGAGCATAAAAATCGTAGTTGCCGCCGTAAATGGTAATTTCATTTTTATTTAATTCAAAAACAGTATCCAAAAGATTTAATAGCTTTCTATCATGGCTCACCACGATCGAAGTGGCAGATGAAGATTCAATAAAACGATGCAGCAATTGCCTTCCGGCTACATCCAAATGATTACTGGGTTCATCCAGCAAAACGAGTTGTGGCTCATGAATAGAAATGCCTGCGAGAAAAACTTTTGTCTTTTGCCCGCCACTTAAAGTTTCCATTTTTTGATTCAAATCCAGGCCTTCCAAATGCCAGCTTTTCAATGCTTCTTCACATCGTTCTTCTATTGCCCAATCATCTTGTAATAAATTGAGATTACTTTCTGTAACGTGGCCATTCAGAATTTCCTTTAATGCATTCAGTTTATCTTCTATTTGCAACGCCTGCGCAATTGTTAGCTGATTATACTGCCCGAAGATCTGCGGCACATAATAGGGGTTTGAATTGACTTTCAGTTCTCCGGTAAAGGTTGTAATTGGCCGGCAATGATTTTCAGTAAAGTTGATTTTCCTGTCCCATTATTGCCCGTCAATGCAATTTTGAGGTGATCATTTATTGTAAGATTGATGTTGTTGAACAACAATTCTTTGTCAGGATGTATGTATGAAATGTTTTGGAGAATAAGCATAATTTCTTTCTTTGAAGGATGAATGAATAGAGCAGGCGTACATGCCGCTTTGCTGTCTTTATTGTCTGAAAGAAATTATATTTTACATTAAAAGAGTGGTTTTCGTTTTTCCGGTTTGCAAAAATATGAAAATACTTTTTTATGCTGCATGCATAAAGGTTAAATATGATTTTCATTTGAAGAAGAAGAAGGATAAATTTTTCAACGATCATTCAATTATTTCTTCTTGAAATAAGCGATGCAAATCAATTCTTTTCCATTTCTTCATGATGAAAATGAATGCCTTTTGCTTCCGGCCCTGCAAGAATTACGATTGCTCCCAAAATCAGCACTGATGCCGCTAGTATTTCCATCGAAGTTGCATAACTTAAATGCTCTGCAAGTACTGCTTCCACATACACAATTCCCGATGCAATCAAAACGCCCAACTGATAAGCAAATCCCGGAAAGAATCCGCGTAATGAACCCGGAGAAAGTTCATTGATATGAGCGGGAATGATTCCCCAGGCACCTTGTACCATAAACTGCATAGCAAATGCTCCGACTGCTATCCAAAAACCGCCTCCTGCAAGCAGCCAGACAGGGATGATAAATATCGCAAGAATTACTGCCACCGCCATCATTTTTCTTCTTCCATAGAGATCGGATAAATGACCAAAAAACAATCCACCTATAATAGCTCCGACCATTGAGATCATGGTAATAACAGCGGTGGCGTGCGGATCAAAATGACGTTGCTGTTGCAGGAAAGTGGGGTAGAGGTCTTGTGTACCATGAGAGATAAGATTCATCATTGACATGAGTAGAACCAGGTACAAAAATAACTTTGAATGCTTTCTCACGGCGCTTCCATATTCTTTCCAGTCGCGTGTTCTGGTGGCTTTCCAGGCTGCTGTTTCTTTTACTTTGCTCCTGATAAATAAAGTAACCAACGCTGGCAAACCGCCGACAAAAAACATCGCTCTCCATCCAAAATGAGGGAAAACAAAATAGTAAGCTGCCGCCGCCAGCAGAAATCCAAATGCATATCCTTCCTGCAAAAGCCCTGATAAAAATCCGCGCCTTTTTACCGCTACCGATTCCATCACCAGCGAAGCGCCAACTCCCCATTCGCCGCCCATTCCAATACCATATAACAAACGTAAAAATAAAAAGACAGTGTAGGTTGGAGCAAGTCCTGAAAAGATTTCTATCACAGAATAAAAAGCAATAGAGATCATTAGCGGCCCTTTTCTTCCAAATCTGTCTGCTAATAATCCAAATATCAAAGCTCCGACAGGCCTCATAGCCAGGCTTGCAGTAAGTGTTAAAGCAATTTGCGGAATTGTTTTGTCAAAATCTTTTGCAACTGCCGCCAGCGTAAAGGTGAGAATAAAGAAATCAAACGCATCTAAAGTCCATCCGAGGAATCCTGCAATCAAAGCATTTCTTCCGTTTACTTTCTTTTCTTTATCTGATGCAACGTTCAGAGATCTTTCTTTGGTTATCACTCTTTCCATTTTTTATTTATTAAATAGCAGTAACAATAATGCAACAAAAATAAAATTCATGTTTCGTTTTCAATAATTGTCTGCAAAACGAATTTGATATCCAATATTAAATTTTATTAAAGAAGTTATAATATATTCTTTTTGAGATTGACAGTTCAACCTTAATTCCAAAGCAGCATCAGTAGTGATACTCAATAAAAATTTTCTCATTTATAAAGTATGGCTGTTTTAGTTGAAGTAACTGAGCCGAAAATCTGAAAATGATCATACATTCATAAAAAGTGCTTTCAGTTCGGATGCATCCCCCGGTTTCATTTTTCCGGAAAGAATTAATCTCAACTGGCGGCGGCGTAATGCTCCATCGAATAATTCTTTTTCTTCCGTAGTTTCAGGTGCTAATTGTGGTACCAGTCTGGGTTTACCATTTGGATCCAAAGCAACAAATGTATAATAAGCTTCATTGCTGTTGTACCGGTATTGCTGAATAATATCTTCGCCCCACACTTTTAAATATACTTCCATACTGGTGTTAAAAGCGCGGGTAACTTTTGCTTCGATATGCACCACATTTCCCAATTTTATAGGATTGGTAAATGAAATATTATCAACGGAAGCGGTTACCACCGGTGCACTGCAATGTTTACTTCCTGCAAGCGCGGCGGCGATGTCCATCCAATACATTAATCTTCCACCCATCAGGTTTTCAAATAAATTAGTATCGTTTGGCAATACCAACTCTGTCATTACGATTAAACTTTCGGATGATTTCTTCACTGTCATTAAAAAAAATTTTGGCAAAGATAACCGCTAATAAAAAAAATCCTCATAATAATAGTTTTAGTAATCTTTGCAGGCAAAAAATATCACATGCATTTTATTCTTGAGTTATTATTAACTGCGGGCCTGCTGTTAATTCTTGCCGCGATATTACCGGGCATTTCAATAAAAAATTATGTAACCGCTGTTTTTGTAACATTGGTAATTGGCGTTCTCAATGCAACGATTGGCTTTCTTTTACGGTTGCCGTTAAACATAATTACACTTGGACTATTATCATTTTTTGTGAGATTATTTGTTACTACGATTATGATCAAGCTGGCAGGAAAACTTTTTAAAGGATTCACAGTAAAAGGGTGGGGGCCGGCATTTCTTCTTGCTTTGGCCATGGCCATTTTCGGAATGCTTTTAGACAATAGTGTTCACCTGTAAAATAAGTGGTAACCAAAAAAGGAATTTATATTTATTTGTCCGCTTACTGCTGTTATTGTGCACCAACTTTATTTAAAATAGGAATATGTTTTACTAAAGGCTTCTGTTTCTGACACAGATACTTAAGAATTTAAAGGAATCAGACTTTCAATTATTTGTTGTTTTACCGGCAACGAAATTATTGTGAAACTAAAAGCCGAAAATATTTCAATTATCATATCTGATAACTTGTGAATAACCTTCATGCAGCGAATAGGCGTGCAAAATTGCCTTTATATTGTTAATAAAAACTTAACCTCAATTAGAGTAATATTTACTTTCTTTGCGGCTCAAAAAAACACACTAAAACAAGAATTTATGAATCTAAAGAGAATTCTACCATTATTAATTGCTGCTTTTTTGTTTCCCTTTGCAATAAATGCACAGGTAACAACAAGTAGTATCACGGGTTTTGTCAAATCTGACAGCGGCGAGCCCCTTGAAGGAGCAACCGTTACCGCAGTTCACGTTCCTTCAGGGACCAAATATGCTACACTTACCAAAAAAGACGGCAACTTTACTTTACCCAATACCAGGATTGGCGGTCCTTATACGCTTACGGTGGATTATGTTGGGTATCAGCCTTCAAAAATAGAAGGCATCAGTTTAAATCTTGGTGAGCCTTATGTTGCTGATGTAACTTTAAGCCAAAAAGCAAACGTATTAACGGAAGTTACTATTGCTGCTTCCAGAAGGCCAACGATTGTTAAAACAGGTGCAAGCACCATTTTAAATGCAAGGCAAATTGCTGATCTTCCTTCTTTTAACAGAAGCGTTACTGATTTTACCCGCCTCACTCCCCAGGCAAACGGAAATAATTTTGCCGGCAGAGACGGAAGATTTAATAATCTACAAGTTGATGGTGCTAATTTGAATAATAACTTCGGATTAAGTACTGATCCACTACCTGGTGGCGGTGCAAGTCCCATCTCTATAGAAGCTTTTGATGAAATTTCTGTAAATATTGCTCCTTATGATGTAAGGCAATCTGGTTTTACAGGCGCAGGTTTGAATATTCTTACCAAAAGTGGAACCAACACATTCCATGGCTCAGCTTATGGATATTACCGGGATCAAAGCTTTAATGGAACTCATGCCGGAAAAGTAGATGTAACTGCTCCGACACAAAAAAACAAAGTTTATGGTGCTACTCTTGGTGGGCCGATTATCAAAAACAAGTTGTTTTTCTTTGTAAATGCAGAATGGGAAAATTCTGCAGTTCCTAACTCTAATACTTTTGTTCCTAAAGGCTCAAACGCATCAGGAACAGCTTCTGCAGCGCCAACCGATTCTTTGAATAAGTTCAGAGATGTACTTAAATCAAAGTATAATTATGACGCTGGCGTGTATGATAACCGTCCAAATTTTGTTACTAAAAACCGTAAACTTTTAGCAAAAATAAACTGGAACATCAGTGAAAAACATAAACTGGTATTGAAATATTCTGATTTTAAAGGATCAGATAATTCTCCACTTAATGCGAGCAGTGTACCAAACAGTGGAGTAGGAGGATTTTATATTGAAGGACAGCCCAATCAGAATGATCCTACAAAATGGCCATCCAGGCTTCCAAACAACCGAAACAGTGTTCAATCAATTGGGTTCTCAAATTCGGATTATGGAACTGACCACGTAGTTCAATCCGGTACTTTAGAATTAAACAGTAATTTCACCAGCAGAGCATCCAACCAGTTATTGTTGGCTTATACTCACGTAAACGATACCAGGTTTAGTCCGGGTGGTATATTTCCAACTATTGAGATTTTCAATGCCGATGGATCAGTTGATGGCGTTACAAAAGGAAGAAATTATATGAGTGCTGGTACAGATCCTTTTACCAGGAATAATGAAGTGATTAATAACATAGCTACTTTAACAGATAACTTCACTTATTTTGCTGGTAAACATACACTTACTTTCGGTGGAACATATGAATATCAAAAAGTAGGTAATGCATTTATGGGTGGTTCTGAAAGTTATTATATGTACAACAGTCTGAATGATTTTGTAACAGATGCTACTCCTGCATTTTTCTCTTACACTTATTCTTTAATTCCAGGACAACCAAAAGTGTTTTCTGCCGATTTGAAATTAGGCCAGTTAGGAATTTATGCACAGGATGAATTAAATATTAATCCAAACTTCAAACTGACTTTTGGTATCAGGGGCGATGTTCCTACTTACCTGGAACAACCAAAGGAAAATCCTGCTATTACTGCTTTGGGATTCCCTGATGAAGATGGAAATATGAAACATTTTTCTACCGGCAAATGGCCAAAAGCTACGGTTCTTTTATCGCCACGTGTTGGTTTCAGATGGAAAGTTCCCGGCGAAGAAGGCCTTGTTTTACGTGGTGGAACCGGCGTTTTTACTGGTAAAATTCCATTTGTATTCTTAACTAATATGCCAAGTAACAGTGGCGTTTATCAGAATGGTTCTGTATTAAATACACCTGCTCAGCTTGCCGGTATTACTTTTAATCCGAATCCTGATGCTTATCTTTCTAAATTTCCATCAACAGTTACAGCAAAAGCACCGGGAAGTTTTGTGTTGATAGATCCTAATTTTAAATTTCCACAGGTTTTCAGAACCAACCTGGGTGTCGATAAGCAATTGGGTAATGGATTTGTAGCTACGATAGATATCCTTTATACAAAAGATCTTAATGCAGTGAAAATGCGTAATGCAAACCTGATTGCTCCAACAGGAACGTTAACAGGTGAAGACAACCGCCCTTATTATCCTTCCACACAAACAGGTGCTGCGAAATTGGTTAATCCTTCTGTAGGTAGCGTTATCATTTTGGAAAATACCAAAAAAGGTTATTCATTCTCTTCAACAGCACAAATTTCCAAAACTTTCTCTAATGGCTTCTTTGGTTCATTAGCATATACTTACACACTTGCGACTGAAGTTAGTTCAAACCCAGGTTCACAGGCAACTTCCGCATGGCAATCCATAATCAACAAAGGAACACCGAATGATATAGAATTATATAATTCTGCTTATTCTATTCCTCACAGGATCATTGGAAACGTTTCTTACAGGTTTGATTACGCCAGTCATCTCGCTACTACCATTTCATTATTCTATGAAGGTGCAAACCAAACAAGATATAGTTATATAGTAGGTGGCGATTTGAATAATGATGGTAACAATTCATCTGACCTGATGTTTATTTATGCTAAAGGATCCGATGTGCCATTTGTGCCATTCTTAAACAAAGACAATACAGTGAAATATACTGTTGCACAGCAACAGGCAGCGTATGATAAGTTTGTGAGCAATTCACCTTATCTGAACAAACATAAAGGACATTATGCAGATAGAAATTCTGCGTTAACTCCATGGTACTATCGTGTTGACGCGCGTATAATGGAAGACTTTTATATAAAATCAGGAAATACAAAACATACTTTACAGTTTATCGTAGATGTGATTAAT
>DATILZ010000241.1:0-19952 GCA_035475995.1 Hanamia sp.
ATAATCAATTTTCAATGCTCAATAATCAAGTTTCAAGGATTCGAAATAATTAGCAAAATTGTAAACAGCAGAAGGATAAAAAAAGCAGTTTCTTATTTTTAATTTTTATTAAAAGCCAATATAACGGTGATGCATAAACGAACTTTATTTTATCTTCACATTCAGATTCATAACACTTTTTTGTTAATGAAAATTTATAGTTCTAACTCATCAAGCTATATCTTTTATTGTTATCGTTGATGTTTGTAAATTGCTGCCTTACAAATTTTTAGTTCCATGAAAAAACACTGCTTCTTTTTTGTTCTATTATCATTTCTTTTTTTTAAAAAAATTGATGCACAGCCTAAGTATGAATTTCGTGGCGTTTGGGTGGCGACAGTAGAAAATATTGATTTTCCTTCTTCAAAGAATTTAAGCACGCAGCAGCAAAAAGATCAGTTTATCAAGTTACTGGACATGCATAAAAGAAACGGAATGAATGCGCTTATAGTGCAGATCAGACCTGCCTCAGACGCATTTTATCCATCCCAGTTTGAACCGTGGAGTGAATATCTTACCGGAAAACAAGGTCAGCCGCCTTCTCCTTATTACGATCCATTAGAATTCATGATAACGGAAACACACAAACGCGGAATGGAATTTCATGCATGGATGAATCCATATCGTGCAGAATTTCGTGTAGGTAAATCTTCCATCTCTCCCACTCATATCACCAAGCTGCATCCTGAATGGTTTATTACTTATGGCAACACAAAATATTTTGATCCCGGAAATAAAGATGCACAAAACTTTGTAGTGAATGTGGTACGGGATGTGGTAAAACGGTATGATGTCGATGCTATTCATTTTGATGATTATTTTTATCCTTATAAAATTGCCGGCAAAGACTTTAATGATGCATCGTCCTATAGAAAATATGGAAATGGTTTGTCATTGGATGACTGGCGCAGAAGTAATGTAGATTCCATCATTGTTCATCTGAGCAAAGCGATCAAAGAAGAAAATCCCTATTGCCAGTTTGGAATCAGCCCCTTTGGAGTATGGAGAAATATTGATAAAGATCCTGAAGGAAGCAATACAAAAGCGGGTGTAACGAATTATGATGACTTGTATGCAGACATTTTATTGTGGCTGAAAATGAAATGGATAGATTATGTGGTGCCGCAATTATATTGGGAAGTGAGCCAGAAAGTTGTGGGCTTTAAAGTGCTGACAGACTGGTGGGCAAGACATACTTACGGGAGGCAATTATACATCGGGCAGGGAATCTATCGTGCTTTGGAAGCAAAATCTTATGCATGGAAAAACAAACTGGAACTTCCGGATCAGATACAATTTTTGAGAAAATATCCTGAGATAGAAGGAAGTGTATTTTTCAGCAGCAGCACATTTGCAAGCAATCCAAACGGATGGAGTGATACACTCAGAAATAACTATTATAAATACCCGGCAATACCACCGCCGATGCCATGGATAGATTCTGTAAAACCCGAACAACCGGTGTTATCATTCGATAGTTCCAAATCAACTTTTTTTACTACTTCGGTGGATTTATATTTTCGTGAAACTGAAAACAATGACTTGATTAACCGGTATGTGATTTACCAGTTCAATGACGTGAATAATATGGATGATAACGATCCAAAAAATATCAAAGAGATTATCTTATCCGGCAATAACTTTTATCACTTTATTTTTGAAAATATTCCCTCAAATCAAAATAAAATCATCATTGCTGCTACATCTCTTACTAAAACAAATAACGAAAGCCAGCTGAGTGATTATATTTATTTTGAAAGAAAAGGAAACGGATGGCAGATTGTTTCGGAGTCGATTAAATAAAGGATCGACTTTCGTTTTGGTGACGGCGATTGAATTTAGAAAAGTCAGAAAACTCATTTAATTTTATTAACAAAAAAAAGAGATTATGTTGATAGAAAGAACATCCGGAGAAGTAATAATTCGCCTACCTGCTTCCGTTGAAATAAAAACGTAATCCGAATTTAAAAAAGATAGAGGCATAATTTTCAATGAATGATAGGACTTTCAAAATGCAACCTTGGGAATTGAAGCAATCAGCCTTTGTGTATATTCATTTTTTGGATTAAAATAAATTTCATCTGCAGTACCGCTTTCTTCTATTTTTCCTTTATTCATCACCATAATGCGGTTGCTGATATAATGCACGACGCCAAGATCGTGTGAAATAAAAATACAGGTAAATCCAAGTTCTTCTTTTAGATCATTCAACAAATTTAAGACCTGCGCCTGCACACTTACATCAAGCGCAGAAACACTCTCATCACAAATAATAAAATGAGGATCTAGTCCCAAAGCTCGCGCTATACAAATTCGTTGCCGCTGTCCACCACTGAATTCATGCGGATAACGGTTAAAATATTCCGGTTTCAAATCTACCTTTTCAAGCAGATCAATTATCTTTTCTTTACGTTGTTTTTGGCTTGATAAAATCGAATGTATTTTCATCGGTTCATTTATCGCTTCGCCAATGGTTAAACGCGGATTCAATGAACCATATGGATCCTGAAAAATGATTTGAATATCCTTACGCATTTTTCTCATTTCTTCATCGGGAATATCAGCGATATTTTTTCCATTAAAAAAGATATTGCCCGATGTAGGTTTGATCAATCTTATCAAAGCACGCCCCAGCGTGGTTTTTCCGCATCCGCTCTCACCTACTAATCCAAGTGTTTCGCCTTTATCAACTGTAAAACTGACATCATCAACAGCTTTAAATTCTTTTAAAATTTTTCCAAAAAAATTCTTCTTTACAGGAAAATAAACTTTCAGATCTTCTACTTTTAATAGAGGAAAAGAATTGCTGATGTCTGATGTCTGTCCCAAGGACTCCTTACCCAGATTTCTGATTTCTGAAAACTCATTTCTCACATAAGGTTTCTCATTCCTGATTCCTTTGCCTAAAAAATCACTGATAACCGGAAGACGTTTTCCCTTCGAAGAAGCGTTTGGCCGGCAACTGAGTAATGCTTTCGTATAAGGATGTTGTGGATTCAAAAATATATCTTTAATAGAACCACATTCCACCACATCTCCTTTATACATCACAATTACTTTATCTGCAATCTCTGATACAAGCCCGAGATCATGAGTAATATAGATAACACTCATTTTTTGTTTTACCTGCAATTCTTTTATAAGCTGCAGAATTGTTTTCTGAACAGTAACATCGAGCGCAGTAGTAGGTTCATCAGCAATTAATAAAGAAGGACTACAACTCATCGCCATGGCAATCATCACCCGTTGTTTTTGTCCGCCGCTTATTTGATGAGGATAACGGTGAAGCATAGACGAAGCATTCGGCAATTTAACCTGTTCAAATAATTTTATCGTTTGTTGTTCCGCTACTTTCTGTGAAATATCCTGATGGATCCTCATCGCTTCAATCACTTGAGCACCACATGTTTGCACAGGGTTCAATGAAGTCATCGGTTCCTGGAAGATCATGGAAATTTTATTCCCTCTTATTTTTCTAATCTCTTTATCAGAAAGATTTAAAAGATTAACGGTTGAAATTCCATCTTCCGAAAAAAGAATTTCACCACTTTTATACACTGCCGGTGGCAATGGCAATAATTGCAAAACTGATAAAGAAGTAACCGTTTTTCCTGAGCCGGATTCACCCACAATTGCAACGGTTTCTCCATGATTGATTTCAAAAGAAACATCTTTTATTGCCGATGTTGTCCCTGAATCTGTTACAAAATCAACGCTAAAATTTTTTATCTGAAGAAGCGGTAGAGGCATAATGTTTTAATGTGCTGATATGCTAATGTGAAAATGTGCTGATGTGCTGATGTGAAAACGAAATACAAATCCAAGCTATTTGTTGTTTTACTGATGCCCAACACCTGATACCTGATACCTAATACCTTATACCTGATACCTAATACCTGATACTTATTTTCAAAACTTCAAATGCCTTACTGTCAAACCATTGTTGATTAATTGTTTCAAAGATTCAATCCCGATCTTTAAATGCATTTCTACAAAATTTGCAGTGACACTTGCATCACTTTCAGTAGTTTTTACTCCTTCCGGGACCATCGGAGAATCACTCACCAGCAACAATGCGCCTGTTGGAATTTTATTGAAAAAACCAACAATAAAAATGGTGGCTGTTTCCATATCTACTGCATATGCACGAATTTTTCTGAGATAAGTTTTGAAAGCTTCATCATGTTCCCACACACGCCGGTTGGTAGTATAAACGGTTCCCGTCCAGTAATCCACTGAATGATCACGAATTGTGGTTGAAATGGCCTTTTGAAGCGCGAATGCAGGAAGTGCCGGCACTTCCGGTGGAAAATAATCATTAGAGGTTCCTTCGCCCCTGATAGCAGCAATTGGCAAAATCAGGTCGCCGATCTTATTTCTTTTTTTCAATCCACCACACTTACCGAGAAATAAAACCGCTTTTGGTTCTATTGCGCTCAACAAATCCATCACAGTGGCTGCCCCCGGGCTTCCCATTCCAAAATTTATAATGGTAATATCACCTGCAGTAGCGCATTCCATGGCTTTCTCTACTCCTACAACTTTTACTTTGTGTATTTCAGCAAACATATTTACATAGTTGCTAAAATTGGTAAGCAAAATGTATTCACCAAAATTCGATAATTTTTCACCGGTGTATCTCGGCAGCCAGTTGTTCACGATTTCTTTCTTTGTCTTCATATTTTTTATTTGGTATCGGATAAAAATACGATTTTAGAAATTACATTCTGCTGTAAAATTTATCATAAAAAATTCTGACAGGTATTTTGCAAGCTTTTTTATTTGGTTTTAAAGAATATTTTTACCAAACATGATCAAAATTGAATTTCCAAAACAAGAAATTAAAATTGAACAACGGGAAGGCGTAAACGAAATTTTCGACATCATCCGAAAAAAATGGCTTATCCTTTCACCCGAAGAATGGGTGCGACAAAATATTCTCCAATATCTCTTAATAACAAAAAAATATCCTGCCTCATTAATTGCTGTTGAAAAAGAAATAAAATTAGGTGAATTAAAAAAACGTTGTGATATCGTGGTTTACAACAAGGATGCAAAGCCGTGGATGATTATCGAATGTAAAGAAATGAATGTATCGCTTTCTGAAAAGACACTGGAACAAATCCTCCGGTATCATATAACGCTACCGGCAAAATACCTGGTAATTACTAATGGAAACTACTCTTTTGGCTTTATAAAAAAGGAGGGAGAATTTATAGAGACAGATGTGTTTCCTGATTTTGAAAATTAAAAATAAAAAGGAGTCTGATCCTTAACTGAAATGAATTTGAAATAAAAAACCCGTCAACATCAGTTGCGGGTTGTATAAATAAGATCAGATAATTAAACCGGAATCAATATTATTTTGCAAGAGTTTGAATCCCTCTTGTCAATTTGCTTTTTAAATTAGCGGCTTTATTTTTATGAATAATGCCTGTTTTGGCAAGTTTATCAATTTTAGAAGCGAGCTGAGGCAAACTTTCCAATGCAGTAGCTTTTACATCTATTACTTTAAAGTCACGAATTGCGTTACGGGTGGTTTTCCCCTGGTAACGGTTACGTTCATTACGTTTTGCTGATTTACGAACACTTTTCCTGGTTGCTGAATGGTTTGCCATTAAATAAATTTTTTGGGCTGCAAAGATAACAATATTCCTGATAAAAAAAAGATCATTTTTTTATTTTTTTTGTCTGAAGATCTTCAGTTTTTTTTATCCGGTTTTGAAAATTTATTAAAACAATTTTAGCCACCAATTCGCGTTTAAAAGAAACGTTTATTTTCTTTAATCTGATTCCAAATTAATTGATAATGTTCCCTTTATTATAAATTTATCTTAATAAAACTGACGATATTTGCAGTAAAAAATTTTAAAATTCTAAAACATCCAGTCTCCTGAAAACTCAAATTTTCAAGAGAAAAAATAGCAAAATTTTCTTTTAATCATGAAAGATTTCTCTTATATAACCAGTTCTCATCCCTCATATATTGAAAACTTATACACCGATTTTAAAAAGAACCCAGAGAGTGTAGATACAGATCTTCGAAAATTTTTTGAAGGATTTGATTTTGCTCTTTCAAATCACAATGGGCATGCAAAAACTGCGGAGATTGCAACAACCGTACCTTCCGCAGGATTATCTGTTTCTAATCTTGACAAGGAATTTGGCGTTTACCAGCTTATACTTGCATATCGCAAAAAAGGGCATTTGATTGCCAAAACAAACCCGATAAGGGAAAGAAAAGATCGGCATGCAAATCTAGCCTTATCTTATTTTGGCCTTAATGAAAATGATCTTCAAACTGAATTCGTAGCCGGCAAATTTGCGGGATTGGGCACAACGGCACTAGAACAAATTGTTAACCATTTAAAAAAATGTTATACGGAATCAGTAGGCGTCGAATTTAGCTCGCTAAACGATCCTGAAAAAATTGACTGGATTATTAATGCCGTTGAAAAAACTTTACAGGAACCGGTTCCGCTTCAGCAAAAAAGGCGCATCCTTGAAAAATTGAATGAAGGAGTAATGTTTGAAAAATTCCTTCAAACAAAATATATAGGGCAGAAAAGATTTTCATTGGAAGGTGGCGAAAGTACGATCGCTGCTTTAGATGCCATTATTAATGTAGCAGCAGAAAATGAAGTTCAGGAAGTAGTGATTGGAATGGCACATCGCGGAAGGTTGAATGTATTGGCAAATATTTTAGGCAAAACTTATGAACAGATTTTTACTGAATTTGAAGGAAATACACCTTTAGATTCTACCATGGGAAGCGGTGATGTGAAATATCACAAAGGTTTCAGCAGCGATGTAGAAACACCAGCAGGCAAGCTGGTTCATTTAAAAATGAGCCCCAATCCATCTCATCTCGAAGCCGTTGATCCGGTAGTTTTGGGGTTTTCAAGAAGCAAGGCTGATGTCATTTACAACAGTGATTATGACAAGATCCTTCCCATTCTTTTGCATGGCGATTCTTCTATTGCCGGACAGGGAATTATTTATGAAGTACTGCAAATGAGCGGTCTTCGTGGATTTTGCACCGGTGGCACATTGCATTTTGTAATCAACAACCAGATTGGATTTACAACAGATTTTGACGATGCACGCACTTCTGATTATTGCACATCTATCGCAGCAACAATAAAAGCTCCTGTTTTTCATGTAAACGGAGACGATGCAGAAGCGGTCGTAAAAGTTTCGCAAATTGCAATGCTTTATCGCCAGAAATTTAATTCTGATATTTTTATTGATATGGTTTGTTATCGGCGGCATGGCCACAATGAAGGCGATGATCCAAAATTTACACAGCCCGGTTTATATGCGCTCATTGATAAACAACCAAATGCTAGGGAAGTGTATGTGAAATGGCTGATGATGCATGGTGACGAAAAGACTGCTGGTCTTGCCAAAGAAATGGAACAAAAATATTGGAGCGACCTGCAGGCGCGGTTAGACGAACTCAAACAAAACCCGCTGCCTTATAGTTATCAAAAGCCGGAATTGTGGTGGCAAAGCCTTAGAAAAGCTACTCCTGAAGATTTTAATCATTCACCGGTAACAGCGGTCCCGAAAGCGGAAATAGAAAAATTATTTCACGCGATCATGACTTTACCGGAGGACTTCACTCCACTGAAAAAAATTAAAAAAATACTTCAGGATAAAATTCATTTGTATGAAACAGAAGGAAAATTTGACTGGGCGACTGGCGAACTTCTTGCTTATGCCAGTATTTTAAATGAAGGCAAAGATGTGAGAATGAGCGGCCAGGATATCCGTCGTGGCACTTTCAGTCATCGGCATGCGGTAGTAAGGGATGAGAAAACTGATGAATTTTATAATCGGCTCAGTCATATTTCTGACAAACAGGGTTTATTAAGAATATGGAATTCATTATTGAGCGAATATGCCGTTCTTGGTTTTGAATATGGCTACGCAATGGCCAATCCTAACAATCTGGTTTTGTGGGAAGCACAATTTGGTGATTTTGCAAATGGCGCTCAAACAATTACTGATCAGTTTATTTCGTGTTCAGAACAAAAATGGCACCGCATGAATGGTATTGTTTTATTGTTACCTCATGGCTATGAAGGACAGGGGCCCGAACACAGCAGCGGAAGAATGGAACGCTTTTTACAAATGTGTGCCGAACTGAATATGGTGGTTACCAATATCACTACTGCTGCCAATTTTTTCCATGCATTAAGAAGGCAACTTGCATGGCCTTTCAGAAAACCGTTGATTAATTTTTCACCAAAAGCAAACCTTCGTCACCCGGGAAGTTATAGTAAAATAGAAGAGTTCACTACCGCTGGTTTTAAAGAAATAATCGATGATAGCGTAATTTCTGATCCGGCTAACATTACTAAAGTATTACTTTGTTCAGGTAAAATATATTTTGATTTGAATGAAAAAAGAGAAAAGGAAAACCGCAAGGACCTGGTAATTATAAGATTGGAGCAATTGTATCCACTGCCTTTTGATCAACTGGATACTTTATATAAAAAATACAATAAGGCAATCTGGTATTGGGTTCAGGAAGAGCCATTAAATATGGGTGCGGCCTCATTTTTGAGAATGAACCTCACCACAATTAATTTTGGTGTCATCAGCAGGCAACCAAGCGCCGCCACTGCTACAGGCTTCTCAAAAGTACACGCAGAAGAACAAAAGGAAATTTTAGATACGGCGTTTTCTATTTAACAAGTAAATACAAATTCAAAGTAAACGTTTGCTTGCTGTCATTGTATTTCGCAATTTTCTTCAAACTTTGCGAATACGGTGACTTTTGCAGGCTTTCATTTTTCTCTTGTATAAAAAATCACTTTAATAATGTATTTGTGTGGCAGGCAAAAATTTCTTTTTTCAAATAAATGAAATAAGGACCTTTCCGTTTTCTTTGCTTTTTGTTCATTTCTCATTTTACCGTAGGTTTGTAACTCTTAAAAAAAATTCATGTCAGTAGAAATAAAAGTGCCGCCTGTTGGCGAAAGTATTAGTGAGGTAACGCTTACAAAATGGATTAAAAAAGACGGTGAATGGGTGGACCGGGATGAGGTAATTGCAGAATTAGAAAGTGAAAAAGCGACTTTTGAGATCAATGCCGAGAAAGCAGGCATTTTACATACGATAGCTAAGGAAGACGATACTTTACAAATTGGTGATGTAGTTTGTACAATTGATGATACTGCTGAAAAGCCGGCTGGAAAAGCATCTGCGAAAGAAGAAAGTGCAAAAGAAGAAAAAAAAGCGGAACCGCAGAAACCTGAAACCAAGCAGGAAGTACCTGAGGTGAAGGAACCAAAAGTAATTACACCTGAAGAAAATCATCCGAGGAAAAAAGAAGACATAAAAGCTACACCAGTGGCAGCAGCAATTCTGGCCGATAAAAAAATTGATGTTTCAAAAGTTACTCCCAGCGGGACTCATGGAAAAATATTAAAGAATGATGTTTTAGATGCACTTGCCAATCCTGGAAGAGCCATTGGAAAAGAACTTTTCAGCCGTGAAGAAAAGTCGCAGAAAATGAGTAATCTGAGACGCACAATCAGCCGTCGTTTGGTAGAAGCAAAAAATAGTACTGCGATGCTTACCACTTTTAATGAAGTGGATATGAGCGGCATTATGGAGCTTAGAGCAAAGTATAAAGAAACGTTTAAAAAAACGCACGATGTGAATCTTGGATTCATGAGTTTCTTTACAAAAGCTGTTTGTTTTGCTTTGCAGGAATGGCCTACTGTAAATGCGGGCATTGACGGGGAAAATATTATTTATCATGACTATTGCGACATTTCAATTGCTGTTTCTTCGCCCAAAGGTTTGGTAGTACCGGTGATTAGAAATGCAGAAAGCCTGAGCATGGCAGAAATTGAAAAAGAAGTAGCACAACTGGCTGCAAAAGCAAGAGACAGCAAGCTTACTATTGAAGAAATGACAGGTGGAACTTTTACAATCACGAATGGCGGCATATTCGGTTCATTGATGAGTACGCCAATAATAAATATTCCACAAAGTGCTATTCTCGGTATGCATAATATTGTTGACAGACCTGTTGCCGTAAAGGGCCAGGTAGTTATCAAACCGATGATGTATATCGCACTTAGCTATGATCACCGTCTGATTGATGGCCGTGAATCTGTAAGTTTTTTAGTAAGGGTAAAACAAATGCTTGAAAATCCAGAGCAGCTTTTATTCGGGAAGGATCCTGTTAAAGCGCTTCTTCAGCTGTAAGCCGACAGAAGAAATTTTTATTTATGAAAAATGGTGAACATTCTTCCCCGGATAATGGAACACATTTTCACCGGTATTTGAATTATGCGATTGCCATCCTTGAAAAATACAACGGGGAAGAGCCTTTTCATCTTTATTTAAAAAAATATTTTTTAGCAAATAAAAAACATGGTTCCAAAGACCGCAAAATAATCACTTCACTCTGCTATGATTATTTTCGTGTAGGCTGTGCCGTTAGTCCATCAGCAGATATTTTTGAAACATTACTTTTAGCTACTTTTCTTATCGAAGAGAAACTTTCCCCTGTTCTTGAAAAATTGAAACCGGAATGGAATCGACTGATCTATCGTGATATCTCCTCAAAAATAGAGATGGTAAAAGACCTGTTTTCAATCGAAAAGATATTCCCTCATCTGAATGAAATCAGTAAACAAATAAATATCAAGAATTTCTGCTTTTCTTTTTTGATACAGCCAAAATTATTTATCAGGATAAGGCCGGGATATAAAAATCTTGTTTTCAGTAAATTAAAAAACCTGCAAATTCCCTTTGAAAAAATCAATGAAAACTGTCTGGCTTTTTCTAATAATGAAAAAATAAGTGAAGTGCTTAATATTGATAAAGAAGCAGTAATTCAGGATTATAATTCACAACTAACGCTAAATCTTACATCATACATCGAATATCTGCAAAAGGAGTCCTTTGGACAGACATCAGACATTTCACTTTGGGATTGCTGCGCTGCAAGCGGCGGTAAATCTATATTAGCATTCGATTTATTTAAAAATATCCAACTAACGGTAAGCGATACACGAAAAAGTATTTTAGAGAACTTAAGAAAACGCTTTGCAAAAGCCGGCATAAAAAATTATCGCTCTTTTGTAGCTGATCTTTCTATTTCTCTTCGCCAAAAAGACCTGTTGGAAAAGCAGGATCTGGTCATTGCAGATGTTCCATGTTCTGGTTCAGGCACATGGGCAAGAACTCCGGAACAGCTTCATTTTTTTTCTAAAAAAAAGATTGGTGAATACGCCCTTCTTCAGCAAAAGATAGTTTCAAATGCAATTGAATATTTAAAGGATGATGGCTATCTGCTTTATATTACCTGTTCCGTTTTTAAAAAAGAAAACGAAGAGAATGCCGAATTCTTTGAAAAGAACCTGAATCTTCAATTAGTAAAAAGCCGATATCTGCAAGGTTATGAAATGCAGGCCGACACTTTGTTTGCTGCATTGTTTAGAAAGAAACCTGCGGAATAGAAAATCAGGTTATTTGTTGCTTGCTGAAAGCAGAAAGCCGGTGCATAACGTTTACGTGTACATGAAAATCAAAACAGCAGATCTCCCGCTTCTGTTTTTATCAATAATGATTTTTTATCACTCTTTTCTACCCTTCCTATAACCTGTGCATCAATATTAAAAGTATGTGCCAGTGAAATAATTTCATTTGCAAATTCCTCATTCGTATATATTTCCATCCGGCAACCCATATTAAATACCTGGTACATTTCCGTGTCATCAGCTTTGCTTGCTTCCTGTATTTTTTGAAATATTTCCGGAGGAGCAAATAAATTATCTTTTATCACCCTTACATTTTCAGGAATATATTTCAGGCATTTTGTTTGTCCGCCACCACTGCAATGAATCAATCCATAAATTTTATTAAAATTATTTTCAAGAATTATTTTGATTAATGGAGCAAAAGTTCTTGTCGGAGAAAGCAACCCCAATGCTTCGCTAATGCTATGTTTTCCGATATAAACAACTTCATCATGCAGAGAATTATCATAACTTTCTTTAAAATTTTCAGCATAATATTTATTTAAAAAATCATGCCTTGCTGAAGTCAACCCATTACTGCCGATTCCGCTGTTAAAAGTTTTTTCGTAAGTCGATTTTCCAAAAGAAGCAAGGCCAACAATTACATTTCCAGGCTTTATTTTTTCATTGGAAATGATCTTTGATTTTGGCCATCTTGCAGTCATAGTTCCATTCACTGCGATTGTTCTTACTACATCACCCACATCCGCAGTTTCCCCGCCCAGATAATGAATGTTCACACCGAAAGTTTTCATCAGATCAAAAAATTCCTGCGTTCCATTGATAATTTGTTCGAGCACATTACCGGGAATCAGATTTTTATTTCTGTCGATGGTAGAATTAAAAATAATATTGTCATAAATCCCTACGCACAAAAGATCATCAAGGTTCATTACCACTGCATCCTGCGCGATTCCTTTCCAAACAGAAATATCGCCGGTTTCTTTCCAATAGAGATATGCAAGAATACTTTTAGTACCGGCCCCATCCGCATGCATTACATTGACAAACTCATCATCATTGGCCAGATAATCCGGATAAATTTTACAAAAAGCATTTGGAAAAATTCCGTGGTCAAGATTTTTTACCGCTGCATGAACTTCTTCTTTTTGTGCTGAAACACCGCGTTTGGAATAGAGGGACATTATTGAAGTATAGGGTTTAGATGGTTTAGAATTTTTAGATGGTTTAGGGACGGTAAAAGTAAGATTGCAGAATGAATTTTCCATTATCAGGATATTTATTTATCATTTATCTTGCAAACTTCTTATGCAGGTACACCACGAAATAAATAACCTACCAATTTTTAAAAATGCCGCCATTACTATTGGGACTTTTGATGGCGTACACTCCGGGCATCTTCAAATTATCAAGCAGTTAAAAAAAGAAGCGGAGATCAATAAGGGCGAATCTGTCATTATTACCTTTGATCCGCATCCGCGAATGGTAATTCACACTCCGGATGGCGGAAAAAAAAATATTCAGTTATTAAATACTCTTCCGGAAAAAATTGAACTTTTATCAAAACAGCAAATCAATCACCTGGTAGTTGTTCCATTCACAAAAGAGTTTTCGAATCAAACTGCGGAAGATTATATTTCACAATTTTTGGTTTCAAATTTTCAACCCAAAACCATCATCACCGGATATGATCATCGTTTTGGCAAAAACAGGAGCGGCGATTATAAAATGCTTGAAAAATTCCAGGAAGAATTTAATTACAAAGTGAAAGAAATTCCTGCCCATATTCTGGATCATGTAACCATCAGTTCCACACGCATCCGGAATGCATTAAACAGCGGGGAAATCGCCATTGCGAATGAATGTTTAGGCTATGATTATTTTTTTGAAGGGAAAGTAATTGAAGGAAATAAGTTAGGAAGAACACTTGGATTTCCCACCGCTAATCTTGAAATAAAGGACAAAACTAAACTGATTCCTGCCGATGGAATTTATGCCGTAAATGTGAGTATTGGAAAAGAAAAGGCGACCGATGATTTATTCATTTCTGAATCATTTCACCACGGCATGATGAGCATTGGCATCAGGCCAACGATTGGTGATAATAAAAGAATGATCGAAGTAAATATTTTTAATTTCAATGAAAATATTTACGGGCGTATTCTTCGGGTTTATGTAAAATCTTTTTTAAGAAAAGAAGAAAAATTTAATAGCCTGGAAGAATTAAAACATCAAATTGAAATTGATGAGATCAATGCAAGAAAATTACTCAATAATAAATAAACCGACAATTCAAACCGTTTTTTTATTTATGAATCTCACTTGTAAAATGAAATTCAATATCCGGGTTATTTGTTCGTTCAGTGTTCAAAAACCATTCACTTTGTGCCAGATAAACAAGAAGTCCATCTTTATCTTTAGCAATATTTCCTGATTTGAATTTAATAAATTCTTCCAGCTTTTTCGGGTCTTTTGAAGTGATCCAGCAAGCCTTATAATACGGCATCGAATTAAGCTGCACCGATGCGCCATACTCATGAAGCAGGCGGTATTGAATTACTTCAAATTGCAATTCACCTACACAACCAATAATTTTTTTATTTCCTCCAAACTGTGTAAACAATTGTGCAACGCCTTCATCCGTCAACTGTAACAATCCTTTTTCAAGTTGCTTCGTTTTCATCGGATCTTTATTCACTACTTCTTTAAATATTTCAGGAGAAAAAGAAGGAATCCCGGTAAAGTAAAAATCTTCTCCTTCTGTGAGCGTATCACCGATTTTGAAATTTCCGGTATCAAATAAACCAACCACATCGCCGGGATAAGCGGATTCAATAATGTCTTTATCTCTTGCTAAAAAAGTATATGGATTACTAAATCTCACGTTCTTATCGAGACGTACATGGTGAAAATATTTGTTCCGCTCAAACTTTCCTGCACACACTCTCAAAAATGCAATTCTATCGCGATGGCGCGGATCAAGGTTTGCATGAATTTTAAAAATAAAGCCGCTGAATTTATTTTCTTCGGGCTCTACAATTCGCGTCGTTACTGCTCTTTCCTGTGGCAACGGGGCAATTTGTATAAATGTCTCCAGCAATTCTTTTACACCAAAATTATTAATAGCACTTCCAAAAAATACCGGTGCAATTTTTCCTTCCAGGTAAGGCTGGGCGTCAAATTTTTCATAAACACCTTCTATTAATTCCACATCTTCTCTCAAACGCGCTGCATCTTTTGCACCCAACTTTCGTTCTACAATTTCATCATTAATATTTTCTATCGGCACATCTTCTTCTGTTGTTTTCTGATTTGGATTAAAGAGAAGAAGGCTTCTTTCAAATAAATTATAAACACCTTTAAACTCCTTTCCCATTCCAATCGGCCAGCTAAGTGGGTGCAATTGAATATTTAATTCTGATTCTATTTCATCCAAAAGATCAAAAGGATTTTTGCCATCGCGATCCAGTTTATTTACAAAAACGATCACAGGAGTATCGCGCATCCTGCACACTTCCATCAATCTTTTGGTTTGTTCTTCCACGCCTTTTACAGAGTCAATTACCAGAACAACGCTATCAACGGCTGTCAAAGTACGATAGGTATCTTCCGCAAAATCTTTGTGGCCGGGTGTATCCAGCAGATTTACCAAAACATTTTTGTATTCAAAGCTCATCACAGAGGTAGCTACAGAAATTCCGCGTTGCCTTTCTATATCCATGAAATCGGAAGTGGCGTGTTTTTTTATTTTATTACTTTTTACAGCGCCTGCGGTTTGAATCGCGCCGCCAAATAATAGAAACTTCTCTGTCAATGTAGTTTTTCCTGCATCCGGGTGAGAGATGATCGCAAATGTCCTGCGCTTCTTTATTTCGTTGATGATTTTTGAGTTTACTTCTTTTGTACTTACTTCCAGCTGCATTATTTTTTTAGATTTTCGGGCTGCAAAGTTAAACTAATGTGAGGATGTGCTATTGTGCTAATTTGCTAATTTTTGAATTGAATGATCCAGGAACACTTTTTGAATATTTGGGCTATATTCGAGTAAATTTGTTAGTGGTTGGATATGATAAACCTTAAAAACTAAATTTGATTTTATTAAAACCGAAAAAATGGAACTGATAATAGAATTTGACAATATAAAAGATTCTTCCAAAAAAAAATTCCTTTTGGAAACCTTAAAATTTCTAGGGGTTCAATTTAAAACATCTGAAGAACAACAAACCATAGAAGAGTATAATAAAGAACTTGAAGATAGCGATGCTGAAATAGAGAATGGTAACTTTATTACAATGGAAGATTTATTAAAAGAAATCGAGAAATGGTAATAATTTGGAATTACAGGGCCAAGGAAGAATTAAAGAGAGTTTATGAGTATATTTTAAAAGATTCCTATCAAAACGCCTTAAAGGTCAGGCAAGATATTATTGATGCTGTTTTATATTTGGTTGAACATTCGGAAAAATATCATTTGGATAAATATAAGACAAATAATGATGGTACGTGGAGGGCTTTTGAAATGCATCGGTACAGAATTTCCTACAGAGTAAAAAAGGATCAGATTCGAATCATTAGAATAAGGCATACCAGTAGATCGCCTTTGCTCTATTAAGATATTTTCGCATAATCCATCTCAAAATCACCTTTTATTCTTTCTATGGAAGGATTAAAATATCCAAATTTCAAATCCGGAAATTCTTCTTTTAAGAGCGATATCATTTGGCGAATGCCAATACACTCTCCCGTTTCTGTAACGCCGATTTTCCCCAGATACCAATCAGGATCAATATTAAAATTGCGCCATTGGATCATTTTTAAACCGGTGGTTTTTATCAGTTTTCTCAATGCTTCATATTCTTCCACATTATCCGTCATTCCCGGAAAAACAAAATAATTAATGCTTGTCCAGCCACCAAAACTATTTACAATTTTCAGGCTTTCAACTATATCATTGAACTGGTAATTATTCGGCCGGTAATAAGGAAGATATATTTCTTCGCGCGCTGAATTGGTACTCACGCGGATGCTGTTCAAACCAGCTTCACACAAGGCTTTCACCGCTTTAGGATCGCTTCCGTTTGTATTGATGTTGATACTTCCTTTTTGGGTATGTTTTCTTATTTCCAGGATAGATTCTCTAATCGTTTTCCACATCAATAACGGTTCACCCTCGCAGCCCTGGCCAAAACTTACAATCGGAAAAGGCGCTGTTTCCAAATGCGGAACGGTGTATTCAATTATTTCTTCTGCTGTTGGTTTAAAAGTCAACCTGTCTTGTGTGGAAACGATCGTTTCTTCCTGTGGCTGAAAAGAAATACAACCGATACAATTTGCATTACAGGCAGGCGAACTGGGAACGGGGCATTCCCATCTTCCCATAAAATAATTTCTTGCAGCCGGGCAATGATATGTGAGACAACAATTGTTGGCCAAATGCTGAACCAAACGGTTGTGCTTGTATTCTGATAAAAATTCTTTTACGCCGCTTTCAATTTTTTCTTCATCAAAACCTTCACTTTCCTGGCGAATATCTTTTTCAATTCTTACTGCCGTTACATAAAATTTATTATTGTACCATCCTGCTGCTGTGTAACAAAATAAAGGCAATGTTTCTGCATCAGGAAGTGTTTCATAAGCGGCAAGAAAAGTGCCCGTAAAAGCCGGAGGAATAAACGCGGCAACCGCCCAGCCTTTTTCGCACAAACGCATTTCGCCGGTCTTTACATCTATTCCAATGCCTCGCCTGTGCGGCAGTTCATACAATTGTCCTCCCTTAGGAAGTTCGATCCATTCTTCATTTTCTACAGGCATAGCATCCCATCCGCTGCGTCCGCAAACATATAATGAAGTGTCTTCAAAGATGTTTCCTTTGCCATCAGAATAAAGAAGAAAAGGAGGATGTTTCATTGGTGAGTAGTGAATTGTGAATGGTGAGTTGTGAATGCTTCGATTAACTTTTTAATTGGGATTGGGCAAATGAATTAAATTGTTGTTGATTAATACTTTTCGGATTTTCAATTTCTGCCTGTATCAATTTATTATTTTTAAAATCAAGTGTCAGAATATTATCTTTCAGAATCACATTGTTAAATAAATTCCACTTATATTCTTTTGCAGGAAAAGTAAACCTGGTCACTTTTTCAGATGTAAAAACAAATTGTATTTTCTGCAAAGTTAAATGATACAAAATGCCCAGAATTACCAGTGCTGTTACCATAAAATAATTCTGTAAGCCAAGCCAGCAGCCAGCAAGAACAAATAATATGATCTGATCCAGGTAATTTCCCTGTTTATATTTTTTTATAAAATAAAGACGCATAAAAACATAAATACCAATGAGCAAAATGGCAGATGCTGCTTCATAACGGTATTCATCATAAAACAACATGAAAATAAAAATAGCGAGATTCAACAACAGGATGATCAGCGCAATATGACGATATGATTTTATTTTATCATTTTTTAAAATGACATCAAAGTGTTGCATATTTTTTGTTTGAAGCAATTAGCAAATTGCATAGTTTAAAAAGAACTCTTGCACCTACGTTTTCGTCCCATTCATTGGTACTTACGCCGATTTCATTTAAATCAAAACCAATAAACTGTCTGCCGCTTTCAATTATTTTTCTGAATAAATAATAAACCTGTTGCGTTTCAAAACCGCCGGGAACAGGGGTTCCCGTATTTGGACACAATTTTGGATCAAGTCCGTCAATATCAAAACTAATATAAACTTTTTGTGGAAGCTGTGCAATGATATCCTCCACAATTTGTTTCCAGTTTTCGCCTTCGAAACTTCTTTCTTTAATTTTTTTATCAAAAAAAGTAACCACGCGTCCGTTGCTGTTTTTGATATATTCCACCTCCCCTGATGAATAATCCCTGATTCCTGCCTGGACTAATTTAGTTAGCTGTGGAATCTCCTGCAAAGCATTATACATAATCGATGCATGAGAATAAGTAAGGTTTTCATAAGAGGAGCGAAGGTCGCAATGAGCATCTATCTGCAACATTCCAAACTCTCCATATTTTTCTGCAATTGCTTTATAAAATCCAAATGGCGCACTGTGATCGCCGCCCAGAATGCCCACTAATTTTCCTTTATCTAATAATTCTTTTGTTTGTTCATAAACCCATTGATTCATAAATAAGCTTCCTTCGTTGATCTCACGCAATACTTTTTGCATGAATTTATTGTCACAAAGCGCATCTCCTTCTGTAATATAATTGATATACAGTTCTGCTTCCTTTCGCAAATAATCGCTTTTGGCCAGCACATTTTTATCTATATCACGCAAAAATATCCCTTGTTTCCAACCGTCTATATTATCATCATCTGTGAGTTCTACCTGCAGACTTGCACGGCAAATGCGTTCTGTAGCCCGCGCTGTTCCGGCCTTATAGCTCACCGTTACTTCCCATGGAACGGGCAGAATAATAAGTTTCGCATCTTCTTCAGTAAAAGGAAGACCAAATATTCCATTATTTGGATTACCTGCCGAATCGGGGTCAAAATCTGTAAGATTGGCCATCATCTAAAATCTTAATTTTTTTTGGAGGGCAAAGGTAATACGGATAAAATTAACAGCCATGCAGGTTAACAATGTGTTTGCCTATGTGATTTTATTCGATTTTTTGTAGTGAACAAACAAATAAATAACGATAATTCGTCCCCATTTGTCCCCGGCGCAATAGGGGGACAGGGGGGACAATGGGGACGAGGGGGGATGACCGGAACTTTGCAGAGGTAAACATAGATGCGGAGAGGTAGTAAATTATGTTAAATGCTACCAGGGAGGTAATGCAATTGGGGGCAAATTGTATCAATTTCCAGTATTATTTGCCAAGACAATTTTTTTTGAATGATTTTAAAGGAGGGTGTTTAATCAAGCAAAAATTCGCGTACCTCATCTTCATGAATCCCGGTGAACCGGCAAAACTCTTTTACCGTAACAAAAGCATTTTTGGGCTTTTTGTTTTGTTCGGATCCTTTGCAGCAAGTTAGCTGCTGTCCTCGTTTTTTTGCCTGTACGTAAAGCGAGACGAGCGCTTCACTGCCAATCATATAACGCTTTACCTGGCGTTATTCCAGTACTGGAATTTCAACCGCTTTCAAAATCCGTTCTTTATAAGGCGGGATGATGTGATCAGCATCACGGGCATTGGTTCCAAAAATACGTATCTGAAATGCATGAAAGAGCTTCATCAGTTTGGATACATTTCATACCACCCTTCCAAAAATAAATTTGAAAAAAGCAAAATCTACATCGCCTGCCTCGACGGAATGAAAGAGAATTCAAGGAAACAATTAGAATTGTTTGAATCATCAAATTCCGGGGAAACTTCAGCAGATAAAAATCAAAGTACTGTCCCAAATATGGTACCGGTAAACCCAGAAAGTACCAT
>DATILZ010000242.1:0-4442 GCA_035475995.1 Hanamia sp.
CAATATAAAAGGTTTTGATACCGATAATACCGAATTCCCTTCGGGTCACACAGCCAATGCCTTCCGTGGAGCAGAAATACTGCACCAGGAATTAAAACAAAAGAATAATTTATTAAGTTATAGTGGCTATGTTGTAGCAACGGCGGTTGGGGTTTTAAGAATTTATGGAAAGGAGCATTACTTTTCACAAGTAGTGGCTGGCGCAGGTTTGGGCATATTATCTACCAAAATTACTTATTGGATTTTTGAGAAAATAAAGGACAGAAATGATTCAGAAAATAAAAAGGTTTTGTTATGAAGGGCGGGGGTAAACCCATAAAATTGGACTTTGCTGCTATGGTTTGTGTCTTCACAAACCACATTTATCTTTTCATCAGCGGTTCGTGAAGACACGAACCGTAGCGGAAGAAAGGTTTTACTATGATGGGCGGGGGTAAACCCCGCCCCTACGGTAAACAAACAAATACCCGTGATTCTTATTTTCTTTTTAATAGATTGGGCGGGGGTAAACCCCGCCCCTACGAATTCACTTCCTGCAAAATAAATTTCCTCATAATATTTAAAGCCATCACTGCCGTTACTTCTATGTTCTTCCTGCGTTCAAAACGTTGCTTTAATTTTTGAACTACTTGTTTTTCTTTATTGCCAACTGCAATCCAAACGGTACCCACGGGCTTTTCATCTGTTCCTCCTTCAGGACCCATAATTCCTGAAACCGCAATACCAAAATCTGTTTTCATCGTATTTAATAACCCGGATAACATTTCTTTTACAGTTTCTTCACTTACAGCCCCGTACCTGTCAAGCGTTTCTTTTTTTACATTCAGAAGCGATTCTTTTATATCGTATGAATAACTAACAATGCTTCCCTGATAATATCGTGACGAGCCGGGAACAGAAGTAATAAGGCTTGCAATCGAACCGCCAGTGCAGCTTTCAGCAGTGGAAACGGTTTTTTTATTTTGTTTTAAAATCTTACCCAAAACCTCCTGCATAGTTTCATCTTCATCGGTTACCATATAATTTTTTACCAATTCTTTTAACTGTTCAAATTGTTCATTGATCACTTTTTCAGTCTTCACCTTATCAAAACCTGAAGTAGTAAGTCGCAACCTTACCATACCATAGTTTGGCAAATAAGCAAGCCTGATCTCGGACGGCAATTGTGCTTCAAAATCTTTAATAATTTCTGCAAGCGCGGATTCGCCGATGCCGGCAGTGAGGATCGTTTTATGAATAATGGCAGGTAATTCAAATCTTTTTTCTAAATAAGGAATTACGTCTTCCATAATTCCCTGCATTTCATAAGGCACACCTGGCATGCTGATAAAAATCGTTCCATCTTTATGAAAGATCATTCCGGGTGCCGAACCCCTTCTATTCTGAATCACTTCACACACATCAGGCACTTCGGCTTGTTTTAAATTTACTTCACTGATTGCTTTGTGATAAACTTTTTCGAAAAGAGATTTTACATTTTGTAAAGCGCCTTCATCAACAATCATTTTTCCATCAAAATATTTGCTGAGAAGCTGCTTTGTAATATCATCAGAAGTAGGGCCAAGACCTCCTGTAATCAACACCACATCTGCATTTTTATTTTCAATATCGAGTGCATTCCAGATTTCATCAGCATCATCTCCTATGGCAATTCTCTTTGTAACCACAATGCCTGCACCATTTAATTTTTGCGCAATCCACGCACTGTTTGTATCAATTACTTGTCCGATCAATAATTCATCACCAATGGTAATTATAGAAGCATTTATATTTTTCATCCCGCAAAATTAAACAGAAAGGTTGTTGAATTTCTAATCTGTTTTATGAACAGAATCTTTTAGTTTTGAACGGTTGATAATAAAAATTTTAAAACCTCAAATTATTTCCATTGAAAAGATTACTGATTTTATTTTTATTGATTACGGCATTAAAAACAGAAGCGCAAAACACTGACCAGGTATTTAATACGGCTTTTAAAAAATTAGCAGAGGATCCGACTTTCAAACATGCTACCATCAGTCTTTATGTAATAAACACAACAACCGGGAAACCGGTAACAGAAGAGAGCACAGAGATTGGTGTTGCTCCTGCAAGTTGCCAAAAGGTGATTACTGCTGCTACCGCTTTTGAATTGCTCGGACATGATTATTCTTATAAAACAACTCTGGCTTACACCGGCAATATTGTAAATGGAGTTTTAAACGGAAACCTCATCATAAAAGGCAGTGGCGATCCTACATTGGGAAGCTGGCGTTATGATCAAACGAAAGAGCAAAATATTATCAGTAATTTTAAAAATGCCATATCAAGGTTAGGCATACACCAATTTAACGGCCATGTGTATGCAGATGAAAGTTTGTGGGATGCAGAAGCAACTCCAAACGGTTGGGTATGGCAAGACATTGGAAACTATTACGGTGCCGGTGCCAGAGCGCTGAACTGGCGCGAAAACCAATATGATCTTTATTTAAGATCCGGAAAAAATATCGGCGATCCTGTAGAAGTTGCCGGAACAAAACCTGCTTTTGTAGAAGGCCTGAATCTGAAATCAAAAGTAACCTCAGCGGCAAAAGGCACAGGCGATAATAATTACATTTACATGCCGCTCAATGATCAGTTTGGATATGTTAGAGGCACTACTCCCATCGATGAAAATCATTTTACGATTTCCGGCGCCATGCCACATCCTGCGATACAACTGGCTTTGACGCTGGAAGCCGCATTGAAAAATGAAACCGTTGAAAAAGCTGCGTCGGATTATAGAGTAGAAAAAAATTTGCAGAATGGGAAAGTTTTTTACACCTATTCTTCACCTGTTCTCGATAGTATTATTTTTCATTTTTTAAGACGCAGTATCAATTTATATGGCGAAGCATTGATCAAAACAATGGCGTACAATTTTACTAAAAATGGCAACACAGACAGTGGTGTAAATGTGATTCAGAATTTTTGGAAGGATAAAGGAATTGAGCCTTATGCAATCAATATCGTCGATGGCAGCGGCCTCTCTCCTTCCAATCGTGTTACTACCAAAGCCCTGGTAACAGTGATGGAATATGCAAGAAAACAACAATGGTTTCCTTCATTCTATGATGCGTTGCCCACTATCAGTGGCATTAAAATGAAAAGCGGTTCCATCAATGGCGTAATTTCTTATACCGGCTTTATAAAAGGAAAGGACAATAATCAATACACGTTTTCTTTTGTCATCAATAATTATGACGGCAGTGGCAACGAGGTGAGAAAAAAAATGTGGAAATTATTGGGAATTCTTTAGGTTCAAGGTTGATGGTCGAAGGTTGAAGGCACGTTCAGGACGCTTGCCTTCGGCGGGCCGAGCATTCGGCCTGAACGATAAAATACAGTTACGGTTCAGGCCGCTGAAGCGTCCCGACCCTTATTCACTATTCATAATTGACAGCTCACTATTGGCATACCTCTTGTAATAATTTTTCAAAAATACTTTTATGAAAAATGACCCAAAAAATCAGTCATCTAATGACAATGAAAAAGCAAAAAACCAACAAGATTCTGACAATACAGAAGATGCTGTAGAAGAAGATGGAACGCCGGTTTTGGAAGAAGAAGATCTGGAAGAAAATGATATTGATGAGGATGAGGCAGAAGACATTGAATGGGACGAACCGCAATCCAAGTAAAGAATCTTTCTATTTTTACCAACAAATAAAACAGGAACCTGTTTTATTTGTTGGTTTACTAAAAACCGTCCCTGATAACAGTTATCCGGAAACGAACACATAAAGTGAATTTCATTTGCCGTGCTGACTCACTTCTTTTGGAAATTTGTCCATGATTAAATTCAGGTTGATATTATGTTCTAAAAATGCTTTTAGTCCATCTAATACTGTAGTAAATCCACCTGTGTTGTCTTTAATCACTTCAATCAAATCATCACCGGTTTGTTTGAACCCGTAGTTTTTGATCACTACATAAGTTGAACCGTCTGTCAACACCGTAAACTCAAAGTCAACGGTAGTCGCAGGATTCCCCCACTCTATTGAAATTTTTTTATCCTGAAGAATGTCCTTTACCAATACCTTGGTTGAGATGCCATACATTTCCCACTCCCAGGTTATTGTTTCGCCAACCTTCAATGGTCCACTTGATTTTGTAAACCAAAAATTAGTGGTAACACCGGGATCAATAAATGCATTGAAAACTTCAGAAACCGGCTTTCTGACTAACATTTGCGTTTCGACTGTTGGATTTTTTTTGGATGTCATCGTAATATTCACTTTTTTTCAGCCTTTTTTAACCGCCCACTTTGCTTATGCGTTTTGAAGGCGGCGGCTCACCTAAACCGGAACCAAAGCCTGTTGAAAAACCAAAGATGAAGGTAAATACAAATTATCTTTCATTCCTCATTTCAATTTTCTTGCCAATGGTTTTGCAGCTCACATTGTCTTCCACTTTTCCACATA
>DATILZ010000243.1:0-2938 GCA_035475995.1 Hanamia sp.
ATTGGAGATTTTAAAATCACTGAAATAAATTTTTTTTAAAACAAAACTATGGTGCAGCAAACTATCGAAGTTGAAAAAACCGGTTCTAAGCAAAACAGCTTCAATGTGCAAAAAACAATCGGCAAATATCGCTGGACAATTTGTGGATTGATATTTTTTGCAACAACCATTAATTATCTCGACAGGCAGGTAATCAGTTTATTAAAATCGGTTTTATCTGAAGAGATGCATTGGAACGATGCGGATTATGCAGACATAGAAATTGCTTTTAAGTTTTTTTATGCATTTGGAATGTTGGGTGCCGGCCATATTATTGACAAGCTTGGTTCAAAGATTGGTTATGCGGTTTCTACCGGCTTATGGAGCGTTGCTGCAGTTTGCCACGCGTTTGCATCAAGCGTGTTAGGATTTGCGGTAGTCAGATCTTTTCTTGGTCTAACAGAATCTGGAAATTTTCCGGCTGCTATCAAAGCTACTGCAGAATGGTTTCCGAAAAAAGAGCGTGCGTTGGCAACAGGAATTTTTAATTCAGGTTCTAATCTCGGAGCAATCATTGCTCCATTAACGGTGCCTTTTATAGCGGTTGCGTGGGGATGGAAATGGGCATTTATTCTTACCGGCGTATTAGGTTTTATCTGGTTGATTTTATGGTTTATTTTTTATGAGGTTCCTGCAAAAGAAAAGCGTCTTTCTGTGCAGGAATTTAATTACATCCACAGCGACAATGATGAACCGGCAAAGGAGGAAATTAAAGGTGCAAGAATATCGTGGGCCAAATTATTAAGCTATAAACAAACGTGGGCTTTTGCAATTGGAAAGTTTTTGACAGATCCGGTTTGGTGGTTTTATCTCTTTTGGCTACCTGATTTTTTGGAAAGTCAATATCATCTTACCATAACACAAATTGCAGTACCCGTTGCAGCAGTTTATATGTTGTCAACTATTGGAAGTATTGGTGGCGGCTGGCTTCCGCTAGCTATGATCAGAAGAGGTGCGCCGGTTTTTCGTGCACGCAAAATTTCGATGCTGGTATTCGCATTCCTCGTAGTTCCTATTTTATTCGCACAGGTTGCGGGCAATGTAAACATGTGGCTTGCTGTTTTAATTATTGGTTTAGCAGCCGCTGCTCACCAGGCATGGAGTGCAAATATCTTTACCACGGTTAGTGATATGTTTCCTAAATCAGCAACCGCTTCTGTAACAGGAATCGGTGGAATGTTTGGTGGAGTAGGAGGAATTTTGCTTTCACTTTTGGTGCAAAAAAATATGTTTGTTTATTATCGTTCAATCGGCCAGATAAATACCGCATACTATATTATGTTTGCAATTTGTGCAGGCGCTTATTTACTTGCCTGGGTCATCATGCAGTTATTGGTTCCAAAAATGAAGCCGCTGGATTTGTAATTTATTTTCTCTAAAAAAGATTTTATAGAGAAATTGTGAAATCATAATTTCATGCGAAACATTTTAACATTATGATTTCACACCGCTCTTCCTTTGCTAAAATGTATCAGCCTTTTACTGCTCTGAACTCCCTCAATTTTCCTTCAGATTTCTATTTTAGGTTTGTGAATTATTCATCAAAAAAATGAAATCATGAAAAAAGTATTAGGCTTTGTGGCAATTATGATGGCGCTACATGCAACTTCTTTTGCGCAGGAAAATGAAGGCGGACATCAAAAAATAAACGTTCCTGCGGTAGTAAAAAAAGCAAACCTGGAAAAATATCCGGAATCAAAAAATTATAAAGTAACGTGGGAAAAAGAGAAAGGAAATTATGAAGCCAACTGGGGTGGAAAAGATGGTGAAGCAAATTCTGTTCAATACACTCCATCAGGTAAATTTATAGAAATGGTAAAAGCGATTCCAACAACAGATCTGCCTAAAGGAGTTTTGACTTATGCAAAAGAGCATTACAAAACCACTAAATTTGGAGATGTTGGACGCGCAACAGATGACAATGGAAAAGTTTCTTATGAAGTGGAAATTCATGGTAAAGATGTGATCTTTGATGAGAACGGAAATTTTGTAAAAGAAGAAAAATAAAAAAACGACTTGTTAATACAGGCTTCCCGATCTTCGATCAGGAAGCTTTTGTTTTAGAAAAATGAACAGGAAATATCTCATAATAATTTTTGGTTTTCTTTTCCCAATATCTTCGTTTGCCCAAAATAAAACGCTTGATTATTTTATCTGTAAATCGCTTACAAATGACCCCCGGATTTTAGAGATCCAAAATTTAATTTTAGCAAATAGAACTGACAGTGCATTAATTGTTGCGGGCAATAAGATCCAGGTTGCCGGCAACGGAAACGCTTACTATGCGCCGGTTATAAATGGTTATGGATATGATGTTGCCATCACAAACGGACAACAACTTTCCGCATTGGTTGCATTGAATAAACAGATCTATAACAAACGGAATCTGAGTTTACAATTCAAAAGTTTGCAACTGCAAAATGATTCATTGACAAATTATATTGCTATCAGCAAACAGGACATTAAGAAAGCAATAATCACTCAATATATTCTTGCCTATAGCGATCAGCTTCAGCTTGATTTTGATGATGAGGTTATTTCTCTTTTAACGAAAGAAGAAGAAATCTTAAAAAAACTAACGCAAAAAAATGTGTATAAACAGGCAGATTATTTATCATTTTTGGTAACACTGCAGCAGCAACAATTAACAAGGAATCAATTGTATGTTCAATATAAAAATAATTATGCAACGCTGAATTATCTCGCCGGCGTTATTGATACAACTACTGAAACCCTTGCTGCTCCTGGCATACAAGTGAAAGCTGTTTTTAATAATGAAAATTCCCCGTTCATTCTGAATTATAAAATTGACAGTCTGCGCCTCGAAAATGAACGCACGATTATTAAATATCAATATCGTCCTAAAGTAAATCTTTTTGCCGATGCCGGATATCAGTCT
>DATILZ010000244.1:0-3308 GCA_035475995.1 Hanamia sp.
GTATCAGTTAGTGGCCACTTTGTGTGTTCATTTTAAAATAAAAAAGGCGCAGGTAATAAAACCTGCGCCCCCGGATAATTCAATAAGAAATTGAAACTTTAAGAGTTTCGATCGTTATCCGGCCCTTGATTTTGATCGTTATTTAAATTCTGATTATTTGTTCCGTTGTTGTGATTGTACATATTCATTCTTGCATGCCTGTAATCCTCTGCTGCATTTGCAATCACTTTTTCCCGCTCCGATTTTAAGGCAAGAACATTCTGTTTTCTTTCGGCTTTAGGCACACTTTTATCTTTTCTGGCGGCTTTAATTTTATAGGCATAATCAGCCCTGATTGCTGCAATTTGTGCATCTAACCCGGATGCCGCCCTATAAGGAGTAAAAGCATAAGGAGAATAGCCAAAATATGGATAACCAAATCCATAACTAAAGTAAGGGTAACCAAATCCATAAGTGAAACCAACAGCCGGAGCAATAATCACCCTCGTATGCGGACGATAAAAACCTCTGCCTTTTTGGGCAAAAGCGCCGGATGCAAGTGTCAGAGACACAATCATCATTATTATTATCTTTTTCATAAAATTGATTTTTTAATTTTCATTTGATTAGATGCCAAAACACGAAAAAATCACACTAAAAAACAACAGGAAATAAAACTATAACAGTTTGTTTTTTAAGGATTGTTAAGGCAATAACTGAAGAAATATTTGAATTGATAACCTATTCAATTGTTGAAATTATTGTATGACGCTATTATGCAATTATTCCTTTAAAAATATTTGCAGCATTCCTATTTGAAAAGGGAAAATTTTCAGCAAAACTTTACATGAATCGCTTTAGGTTCTTTATCTTATTTGAAATTCTTTTTTCTAACAAACAAAGAAATAATGTCCAATCGTAATTTATTTTTTTGATATTTGAAACAACTTCCGGATGTAACTTTTGTAAGAATCTAAAAAATTTTGCTCATGAAAAAATCCATCCTCCTTTTTTCTTTATTGCTTTTACTGCAAATTGCATTTTCTCAAACGGTTGAAAAAGTGGCTCCCGGAATATGGAAAATCACTTATGGAGTGCCGGAAAAGCATTTACCTGCCGAATTTAAAGAAGAGCCTTTGCTGGAACCGATGCAACAATTGCCCGGTAATAATACTCCACCTTTCAACCTGCAGACTATTCATTTTTCAAATCTGCCTTCGGGGGTTTTAGCAGAAATGGATGTCGATAGCAGCGAACGTTTTTATGGCTTTGGACTGCAAATAAATTCGTTTGAACAAAGAGGAATGCGAAGAGAAATCCGCACCTGCAGCTGGCCCGTGGGTAATGTGGGTTTCAGCCATGCCCCCATGCCATTTTATATTTCTTCAAAAGGATATGGAGTATTGGTAAATAGCTCGCGCTATTCCATCTTTTACATGGCTTCAAAAGGAAAATTAAACCGTTCTGAAGCCTTATTATCGGATACTTCTGCTAATAATATTGCTTTGAATACCATTGACCTTTACGGGAAAAAATACAGCCGCTCAGATGAAGTGAGTATTCTTACAGAAGGAACAAAAGGAGTGGAAATTTATGTTCTAAGCGGCCCTTCAATGATGGATGTGATGCAGCGATACAATCTTTTTTCAGGCGGAGGTTCATTACCGCCTTTGTGGGGTTTGGGTTTTGAATACCGTGCCAAAGCGACTTTCAAGAGCAACCAGGTGTTGCAAACTGCAAATTATTTTCGTTCCAATCATATTCCCTGCGACATATTTGGACTTGAACCCGGATGGCAAAGCGCTTCATATTCCTGCTCTTTCAAATGGAATAACAAAAACTTTCCTAATCCTGATTCGTTCATTAATGCCATGAATTCGCAGCATTTCAAAATCAATTTATGGGAGCATGCCTACACCCATCCCACTTCTCCTATCTTCTCACAGATTGTTCCATATTCCGGTGATTATACAGTTTGGACCGGCGCAGTCCCCGATTTTATTTTGCCGCAGGCAAGAAAAGTTTTCGGTGGTTATCACGAAAAGGAATTTGTGAATAAAGGAATTGCAGCTTTTAAGCTGGATGAATGTGACGCTGCTGATTATGCAAATGCAGGAAAAGAATGGAGCTTTCCGGATATTGCGCGTTTTCCTTCAGGAATAGATGGCATACAAATGCGGCAAATTTTTGGTTATCTGTATCAGCAAACCATGCTGGGCCTTTATAAGAAAAATAATCTTCGTACAATGTTTGATGTGCGGGCATCTTATCTTTTCGCCTCACCTTTTGCTTCTGCTCTTTATTCTGATATGTATTCACTCAAAGATTTTGTGCGGATGACGGTGAATTCTGGTTTTGCAGGAGTAAACTGGTCGCCGGAATTGAGAGAAACATCTTCAGATGCAGAACTTATCCGCCGGATGCAGGTTACCTTAATGTCGGCACATATGGTAGCCAATTGCTGGTATCTTGATTTGCCGCCGTGGTTGCAGTATAACACCCAAAAGAATGTCCGGCATCAGCTTTTACCAAATGCAAAAGAACTGGAAGCGGCAGCAAAAAAACTAATTGATTTGAGAATGTCGCTTCTCCCCTATTTGTATTCTGCTTTTGCCGAATATCATTTTACAGGAAAACCACCTTTTCGCGCTTTGGTGCTCGATTACCCGGATGATAAAAATGTATGGCGAATAGAGGATGAATACATGATGGGCGACAATATTTTGTGTGCGCCGTTTATTGACAGCGCTTACAGCAGGGAAGTATATTTTCCGACCGGTAGCTGGTACGATTTTAATACAAATAAAAAATATGAAGGCGGCCAAAAATACGTTATCAATATGAACCTGGATGAAATACCAATGTTTGTAAAAGCTAATACCTTATTGCCTTTGGCAAAACCAGTGGAATTTATAACACCGTCAACTGTATTTCAAATCAACTGTAAAATCTATGGGAATGCCCCAACTCACGCAAGACTTTTTGAAGACAACAGTTTCAATTTTGATTTTGAAAAAGGAAAATACAACTGGCTGAATATTTCTTCTAACGGAAACAAAATCACCATCAAACGAAGTGGAGATTATTCGAAAAAATTGTATGAGGTTAATTATTGAATTATTCAATTATTGAATTATTGAGGAGGCGCTTTTCTTCAATATTTTCAATCCGGCAAAAGAATAAATAAGCCGCTTTTGTATTCACATCCTACATCGTACATCAAACATCAAATATCAAGCATCCCACATCTTATTATGGCACAATTTTCCTGCTTCTTTTTTTATGCATAAATCTACTTTAATCAAATCGGCGCTGGTTTTAATCATTGT
>DATILZ010000245.1:0-9439 GCA_035475995.1 Hanamia sp.
ATATTTTGATTATCGGCTGAAGCGTGGAATTTGCAATAGTTTGAATGCTTCAATCCTCATGAAAAAAATTGGAATTGAAATTTAAATTAAGCACATTCTGAAATTACTTTTGGCACTGAACTTGACTCTTGTAAAAAAAACTTTTATGAAAAAACTCCTTTTGGCTTTACTTCTTTTGTTTTCATTTACTGGTTGTGAAACAGCAAAGAATATTATGAATTCAGTTGGGAATGGAAATATAACAACAGCAGAAGCTGTTGAGGGTTTGAAAGAAGCATTGCAGGTAGGTACAGATTCTGCCACATTTCATTTAGCATTGCTCAATGGATTTTATAAAGATGATATGATCAAAATACTGATGCCGCCGGAAGCGCAAAGTGTTGAAAAATCATTAAGAAATGTTGGCCTTGGAAGCCTGGTTGATAAAGCAGTTTTATCAATGAACCGCGCAGCAGAAGATGCAACAAAATATGTTGGAAATATTTTTCTCAATGCGATCAAACAAATGACCATCCAGGATGCATTTGGGATTTTAAGAGGTGGCGACAGGGCTGCAACAGATTATTTAAAGCAAAAAACTTCTGCTCAACTTACAGCAGCTTTTACACCGATTGTTTCCAAATCGCTTGATTATACAGATGCAACAAAATACTGGAAAGATATTTTTACAGCCTATAATAAATTCAGTAATAAGCCTGTGAACACAGATCTTACAGCGTATGTAACTCAAAAAACTTTGGACGGATTATTTTATCATATCGGATTGAGAGAGCAGGAAATCCGCAAAGATCCTGCTGCGCGAATCACCGATATTTTGAAAAAAGTATTTGCAAATCAAAATACAAAACAAGGATTGTAAGCAGAAGGCAAAAAGCGGAAGGCGAAGGCCGAACGCAAAAGGCTGAAGGACAAAGCCGACCAATTCACCATTTTCGATTCACTATTCCTGATTCACCATTCACCATTCATTCATTCACTAACTATACATCTCTTCCTGCAAAGCCTTTATGCGTGCATCTTCCAGGTATTCATCATAGGTGCTAAGGCGATCAATGATTCCTTTTGGTGTAATCTCAATGATACGGTTTGCAACAGTTTGCATAAACTGGTGATCATGTGTGGTCATCAAAACAATTCCCGGAAAACTGATCATGCCGTCATTAAAAGCAGTGATGCTTTCAAGATCCAAATGGTTTGTAGGCTCATCCAGCATTACCACATTTGGATTTTGCAACATCATTTTGGATATCATACATCTTACTTTTTCACCACCACTCAGCACATTGGTTTTCTTTTTTATTTCATCGCCACTGAAAAGCATTTTCCCCAAAAATCCTCTTAAAAAATCTTCATCTACATCAGTAAAATGATCAGGAACAAACTGACGCAACCAATCCAGCAAGGAAAGACTCCCGGTAAAATATTCGCTGTTATCATTCGGTAAATATGCAGTGGTGATGGTAGTTCCCCATTCAAATTGGCCACTGTCAGCTTTCATTTTATTATTGATAATTTCAAAAAACGAAGTGAGCGCTACAGGATCTTTGCTGAGAAAAGCAATTTTTTGTCCTTTTACCACATCAAAATTTACGTTGCTGAACAACGTTTTTCCTTCCACAGATTTTGACAATTTCTTCACATTCAGAATTTGATTTCCAGGATCTCTTTCTGGTTTGAAAATAATGCCGGGATACTTTCTATTGCTCGGCGTGATGTCTTCAAACACCAGTTTATCCAAAGCTTTTTTGCGGGAAGTAGCTTGTTTACTTTTTGAAGCATTGGCGCTGAATCGTGCAATAAATTCAAGGAGGTCTTTCTTCTTTTCCTCCATCTTTTTATTTTTATCCGTTGCCTGTCTTGCAGCAAGCTGGCTGCTTTCGTACCAGAAGGTATAATTGCCTGTGTAAATTTTAATTTTTTGTTTATCTACATCTGCTACATGGGTACAAACCGAATCCAAAAAGTGACGGTCATGGCTCACTACCAATACAATATTTTGATAATCTGCCAGGAAATTTTCTAACCAGGAAATAGTATCTACATCGAGGTTGTTTGTAGGTTCATCGAGCAATAAGATATCCGGGCTTCCAAAAAGGGCCTGTGCAAGCAAAATGCGCACTTTAATGTTTGCTGCAACATCACGCATCAATATTTGGTGCAATTCTTCAGGAACGCCTAGTTCATTCAATAAAGTAGCAGCATCGCTCTCAGCTGTGTAACCACCCATTTCACCAAATTCTGCTTCGAGGTGTCCTGCTCTCATTCCATCTTCTTCAGAAAAATCTTCTTTCATATAGATAGCATCTTTCTCTATCATCGTATCCCACATTTTTTTGTGACCCATTAACACGGTATTCAAAACGGTAATGTCGTCAAACTGGAAGTGGTCCTGCCTTAGCACTGCCATACGCTCGCCGGGAGTTATAGAAACGGAACCTTTATTTGGTTCTATTTCACCACTGATAATTTTTAAAATAGTTGATTTTCCGGCGCCATTCGCACCAATAATCCCGTAGCAATTTCCTTTTACGAAATTGAGATTTACCTCATCAAACAACACCCTTTTACCATAAGCCAGCGTTACATTATTTACACTAATCATGCGTCCTGATTTTTGAGGCGCAAAAGTAAGAATTTAAAAGGCAGCTTCCTTGTTTAAAGCGATTTTTATGGGTTGAATTAACATGGATTTTTTAAATAACTATAGAATTGTTGCCACTCGAAATTTCAAATTGAAAAGAAAGTCAATTTTAAAGGAAATATAGTTTTTATGAAAAAGGAATCATCGTTTTTTGTCAGTTTACTGCAATTTAGTTTTTGAATAAATAATTTTAAAACTGCAAAGTAAAAACGCTTCCCTGTTCCGGAATTGAGTGTACGGTGATATTGCCTTTATGAAGCATCATGATTTGTTTGCACAAACTTAAACCAATACCGCTTCCGGTCTTTTTAGTGCTGAAAAAAGGAATGAAAATATTTTCTAAAATATCTTCCGGAATCCCGGTACCGTTATCGGCTACTTTTATCAAAACTTTTCCTTTCGTGCTTACCATTCCTGTCAAAGTGATCTTTGCCTGTGGCTGATCTTTAAGCGCTTCTTTTGCATTTACAATCAGATTGATAAGAACCTGTTCTATCAGGCTTGGATCAATCTCTACTTCCAGTCCGGGATCTTTTAAAACAATATCCATTTCAATATTTTTTTGATCCAGTGTTGGTTCCATTAACTGATACAGATTTTCAAAAAGGTCACGTACATAAACCGTCTTCAAATTTGGCTTGGTTATTTTATTGAGATTACGATAAGTCTCTGCAAATTTTAATAAGCTTTCACTTCGTCTTTTTATCGTTTCAATTCCGATTTCAAGGTCATGAACAGCGCCATCATTGTTATCCAGATGTGGAATGGATTTTTGTAAACGATTCTTTAAAGTGTCAGCCAGTGAAGAGATGGGAGCAACAGAATTCATAATTTCATGTGTCATCACACTTAATAATTTTTGCCATGCTTTCGATTCCGTTTCGTCGAGCGCCTCGTTAATATTTTGAAAAGCAATAAGCATAAATTTTTTTCCTCCTGTTTGAAAAGCAGTTGCAGAGAGCAGTATTTTAAAAGTCCGGTTTTCTAAATGGACGATAGCAATTTTATTTTCGCCGGGTTTTAAAGAAACGATTTCATTATGCAATTCTTCATCACGCCTGTTTAAAGAATAAATCGTTTTCAAATAAGGCAATTGCAACATTTTTTTCAGTGATTCATTCATCCAGATCACTTCACCATTTTCGGAATCATAAGATAGAATACCGGTATCTACAAGCTCGAGAATTTTTTGCAGATATTGGTGTGAAGTTTCTTTCTCTTTACTGATATCTTTAAAGGTAGAAGTGATTTGATTAAAACCTTCACGTAATGGTTGTAACTCAAGCGGAGCATGCTTTACATCAAAAAATCTTGAAAAATCACGATAATGGATCGACTCTATAAATTGTTTTAATTCTTTTTGTGCTTTGTATTGAAAACGATATAGTTCTGCTAACTGATAAATGATGATCGGAGTTAGTAATACGAGATAAATAAAAGTTCCGTTTGTCAATAAATAAGACGCGGAGACGAGCGTTATAAACAGCAGCAATATCCTGATAAAAATTTTAAATTCAATTCGTTTTAGCATGTTATAATTTTAGGTGTCAGGTGTCAGGTATGAGGTATCAGGTAGAGGCAAAACCAAATACCTGATACCTCATACCTAAAACCTATATATCATATTTACTTAACCTTCTATACAACGCCGTTCTTGTCAAACCCAATTCCTTCGCCGCTTTGCTGATATTCCCAGCATGTTTTTCTATAACACGCAAAATGGTATTTTTTTCAACAGAACTCAAATTCAAATCTTTTGGTTCTTCATCTTTTACTGCCACAGATTCTATCGGAGAAAAAATCAAATCTGATGCAGTAAGGGTTTCGTCTTCAGACATAATCACCGCCCTTTCCATGGTATATTGCAATTCACGTACATTACCAGGGAAAGGATATTGTTTCAATTTCTCAATTGCTTTCGAATCAAATTCCAAATGAGGTTTTAAATATTTTTTTGAATAAATATTGACAAAATGATTTGCTAACAATATAATATCTGAACCTCTTTTTCTAAGAGGCGGCACAGTTATTTCAACAGTATTAATGCGGTAAATTAAATCTTTTCTAAAACGGTTTTCATTTGCAAGTTCGTTCAAAGGTACATTGGTAGCGCATATCAGGCGGATGTCAATACTGATGGGCACATTGCTGCCCAACCTGGTTACCTGCCGGTTTTGCAATACACTCAACAATTTTGATTGCTGTTGCAAAGTAATATTTCCGATTTCATCTAAAAACAAAGTGCCTCCATTTGCGGCTTCAAATCTTCCTTCACGATCTTCTGCTGCGCCGGTAAATGCGCCTTTTTTATGACCGAATAATTCGCTTTCAAAAAGTGATTCTGTCAATGCACCGACATCCACTTTGATAAAAGGTTTTTTAGCACGAAGTGAATTTTCATGAATTGCTTTTGCAATTAAATCTTTTCCGGTGCCGTTTTCACCCAGCACTAAAATATTCGCATCTGTCGGACCAATTTTTTCTATTTTAAAAAAAATATCCTTCATCACTTCCGAATTACCAATCAGTTCTTTACCAATTACAGAAGAGTCAGAAACAATCCGTTCATCAGTTTTACCTTTTTCTTTTAAATTCTTTTTTATGCAATCAATTAATTTTTCGTTGTGCCATGGTTTCACCATAAAATCGGAAGCGCTTTCTTTTAAAGAACGCACGGCAAGATCAATATCGCCATAAGCTGTAATCATGATGACTGGGGCGTTTGAACCGAATTCACGAATTTTTTTTAGCCAGAAAATTCCTTCGTTACCCGTGTTGATAGAACTGTTGAAATTCATATCAAGCAGGATGAGGTCAAAAGATTTTTTGGATAAAAGATGACGGATATTTTCAGGATTTTTTTCTGTTACCACTTCTTTTACTTCTGTTTTCAACAACATTTTTACAGCTGTTAAAACATCTGTATCGTCATCAATAATTAATATCGTTGCGTTTTTTACATTCATTGTTTATAGAAGTTTTTTAGAAAAAATAAGCGGCCACGAATTACACGAATTTTTACCAATAAAAAAAAGAAATATTAGGTATAGATCTGATTGGCTTTTAAGGATTTTTTTCCCTTTTGCAAACATTTTCAGAATGAAGGCAGGAATTACGGTTATTTCTTTCTTTACTGCAAAATACCTATTTTATCAATCCTTTTCATTTACATAAATAATTCTGACTGTTGCTGTGTCAAAAACGGATATATACTGTATCATAAGCGAACAGTCAGATTTTAGTTTGATAAAAATATCGATTGAAAGTCAATACATTATGTTTTGGCACAGCTTTGACATAATCTAAAACAGAAAAAATTTAAAAAACTTTTAAAAAACAAAATCATGAAACTTCAATCAAACAAATTGTTAGAAAATCTGACAAGAACCGAATTAAAAAATCTGACAACAGAAGTAAAAGAAACTGTTTGTACAAATTTTAAAAATGAAAGAAAAAAAATTTTCAGCGCTGCCCAATTATGGGACATGCAACGCCGCAGAAAAAATCTCTATTCACAAAAATATTTCTTCTGCTAAATCAAAAAGGTCAAATCAAAAAATCAATTTAAAAAAAATCAATCATGAAACTTCAATCAAATCAAACCACTGTTTTACTGAAATCCTTGTCAATTGAAGACATAAAGGTTTTGACACATGAGGTAAAAGAAATTGTGTGCTGCGATTATAAAAGCGATAGAAAAAGAATTTTCAGCGCTGCTCAATTATGGGATATTCAACGCCGCAGAAAAAATCTTTCTTTTCAAAAAAGTTGTCTCTGATATTTAGTAAAAAATCCGCCTCAGCGCTTGTATCAAAAATGAACGGGAACTGTATCAAAAGCGGACACGTTTAGAAAATTATCTTTTCTAAAACATTGAAAAACAACTGGATAAATAATGGCATGGTTTAGCGTATTTATCAGGAGATAAAAAGAGTTTTTCAGAGAAAAATAAAACAAAAAAGCTTTCTTATCCGGTTTTAAAAAAAAGTTATGGACAGAGTAATAGAAAAAAAGAAATGGTCGTCAAAAAGAATTCTTACTATAGCGGGAATAGTGGGTGTAGTTGTACTTATTGCAGCAAGCTATTATTTCACCTCAGGAAAGAGCAAACTGAATGTGGATACAGACCGTGTAACAATCAGTGAAATACAAAAAGGAACTTTCCAGGAATTTATTCCGGTGAATGGCGTCGTGCTTCCTCTTACAACAATTTACCTGGATGCGGTAGAAGGTGGAAGAGTTGAAGAAAAATATGTGGACGATGGAGCAATGATGAAAAAAGGCCAACCGATATTGAGATTATCAAACACAGATATTCAATTGGGCCTTGTAACACAGCAAACCAACGTGTATAATTTGCTTACTCAAATGCAGATTTCTAAAAATGCAGCGCAACAAAATACTGTAAGTAAATTAAACCAAATGACTGATGTGGAAAGTGAATTAAAAGAGGCAGAGCGGATTTATAATTTAGATAAAGATTTGTATGCGCAAAAAGCAATCGGGTCACAAGAATATCTAAAAGCAAAAAATGATTATGAATATTATTTGCAAAAAGAAAAACTGACTCAGCGGATTCTTCATCAGGATTCTATTTCAAATGATCAACAAATACATCAATCGCGGCAGGCATTTGAAGGTTCTCAGAATGCATTAAATGTGATGCAACAAAAAGTGGGCGACCTGATTGTTCGTGCACCGATTGACGGACAATTAACTTCTCTTGATGCAGAAGTAGGGCAATCAAAAAATAAAGGCGAAAGGCTCGGACAGATTGACGTACTCGATGGTTATAAAGTTCGTGTAGATATTGATGAACATTACATTTCAAGAATATTTATCGGGCTAAAGGGAGATTTTGATTTCAACAATAAAACTTACAAACTCGAAATAAAAAAAGTTTACACACAGGTAACAAACGGGCGTTTCCAGGTGGATATGGAATTTATCGGTGATGCTCCCCAGGGAATCCGCCGTGGGCAAACTTTACAAATCCGTTTGGCCTTGAGCGATGAAACCCAGGCGCTGCTATTGCCAAAAGGTGGATTCTATCAACAGACTGGCGGCAATTGGATTTTTAAAGTAAGCGCGGATGGAAAATCTGCTTATAAAACAGACATCCAGCTTGGCCGTCAAAACCCCGATTATTATGAAGTGTTGAGTGGATTAAAAGCTGGAGATAAAGTGGTAACCAGCAGTTATGAAAATTATGGAGATATGCAGGAGTTGGTGTTGAAGAAGGATTAGTTCAATGTCAAACCAAGAAGGTTTTTTGACGACTTTCCTTTGGAACGAACACCGAAAAAAACCTTCTTCGTTTTATATCGTTAAAAATCATCTTTTATGAAACAAAATGTTTTCCTCAGAATGTTTGCCATCATACTTTTTGTATTGGCATCAGTTGCCATTAAAAGCGAAACTTGTTGTAATTCAAAATTCAACTGTGTTCTTAAAAAGAATATACAATCTGAAACATTAAATCAACAAAATGAATTTCCTTTATTGCCGTCAGATGAAGGATTTCTAATAAAAATTTAAACGGCTCATAGCTGAAAGCTGAAAGCTGAAAGCTTACATCTGATAACTTTTAAAAAAAAAACAAACAATGATAAAAATTGCCAATTTAGAAAAAATCTACCGTACTGAGGAAGTAGAAACGGTTGCATTAAACAAACTAACTTTTTCTGTAAAAGAAGGAGAATTCGTAGCCGTAATGGGACCCTCAGGTTGTGGGAAATCAACTTTATTAAACATCCTCGGATTACTCGATGATCCTGATAGCGGAAGTTTTTTATTCAATGGAATTGAAGTAGCCCATTTCAACGAAAGAAAAAGAGCTGATCTCCGCAAACGCAATATAGGCTTCGTTTTCCAAAGTTTTAATCTTATTGACGAACTGACTGTTTTTGAAAATGTAGAATTGCCTTTGATTTATCTTGGAGTAAAAGCCGACGAAAGAAAAAAGCGTGTGGAAGAAGTTCTCGATAAAGTTCAAATTATGCATCGTAAAAATCATTATCCGCAACAATTATCAGGCGGACAACAACAGCGTGTGGCTGTAGCAAGAGCGGTAGTAAATAATCCAAAATTAATTCTTGCTGATGAGCCTACAGGAAACCTGGATTCATCAAATGGTAATGAAGTAATGCAAATGCTTACAGAATTGAATGAGCAGGGAACTACGATTATTATGGTTACGCATAGTGAACATGATGCGCGTTACAGTCACAGGATTATCCGTATGTTGGATGGACAAACAGTTACAGAGAATATTTTGGTGTAATGGTCACTGGTGAATTGTGAATGGTAAATGAATTCCGCTCATATTAATTCACAACTACAAACTAAACGATGTTTAAAAATTACCTAAAAACTGCCTGGCGGAATTTAATAAAAGGCAGAAGCTTTTCTTTCATCAACATTGCAGGACTTGGAGTAGGTATTGCCTGCGCAAGCCTTATTTTTTTGTGGGTAGAATACAATCTGAACTTCAACTCTTCCATTCCGGGTTTAAACAACATTTACCAAATCGAGAATAACCAAACATACGGTAAAGATATGTTCACCTTTGCCGCCACATCAGTGCTTGTAAAAGATGCGCTGATGCAGGAATTTCCAGGTGTTGATAATGTTTCCCGGTATGATGACGCAAGCACCACTGTTTCAGTAGGTAATAAGCGTTTGGCCCAATCCGGCGCTTATGTTGATTCTTCTTTTTTGAAAATGTTTGGGCTTCCGCTGGTTGAAGGCAACGATAAGGATGCATTAAATGATCTATCCAAAATCGCTGTTTCGAAA
>DATILZ010000246.1:0-3725 GCA_035475995.1 Hanamia sp.
TTTAATAATTTTTCAATCGTTTTTGCAAAATATTCATGTTCGAGTTTGTGAATTTTTGCCGCAAGGCTTTCCGGCGTTTCATTCTCATTTAATACACATTTTGCCTGCAGGATCGTTTCCCCATGATCATATTTTTCATCCACAAAATGAATGGTAATGCCACTTTCTTTTTCTTTTGCCGCTACAACAGCAGTGTGTACGGCATTTCCATACATTCCTTTGCCGCCATACGAAGGCAATAAAGCCGGATGAATATTGATTATCTGATGTGGAAATTGATGAATGAGAACCGGCGGTACTTTCCATAAGAATCCAGCAAGCACCAATATATCCGGATTATATTTTTGTATTTCTACTAAATAACCGGTTTCTTTAAATCTGTTTTTTTCAATAATTAAAACAGGAATATTTTCTTTCGATGCAATTTGAACCACACCGGCATTTGGATTATTGCAAACAATCAGAACAATTTCGGCGGTTTTTTTTTCTTTAAAATAATCAATAATTTTTTGTGCATTGCTGCCCGCTCCGGAGGCAAAAATGACAATCTTTTTTTTCTGATCGTGCTTCATGAAGTTATTAATACCTGTGATTTTTGATAATTTTTTATTCTGCTTATTTGAAATAAAGCAAAGGGTTTAAAACAAAAGTGATTATTTTAATCTAAATAAAGAGAAAAGATTTTTTTCCGGTTTATCAAAGTTTCGCTTTCAAATTCTCTTTTACTCTATTAAACCATTCATCTCTTAGAATACTCAAAATAATGCTATCTCTTCTGATTCCTTCTTGTCTTGCAGGTTGATGATTTCGCAAAATTCCTTCTATCTGGCAGCCAATAGATTTCATGGCAGCGATGCTTCTTGCATTGGTATTATCTGCCCGAAATTCTACTCTTTCCATTCCCATTTTCTCAAAAGCAAATGAGAGCAACAAATATTTACAGTGTTTATTCAATCCGCTTCCCTGGAATTTTTTTCCATACCAGGTATAACCTAATTGCAAAGTTTTAAAAGGAAGATTAATGTCGTAAAACCGGGTGCATCCGGCGTATTCATTTGTCTTTTTATCAAAAACAATAAAGGGATATTCTTTGCCTGAAGTTTTTGCTTCCAAAGCAATATCCATATAATTTTCCAAACCTTTTTCACCTTCTGCACTTACCAGCGAAAAGTTCCAGAGATCAGATTCATTCAAAGAAAATGGTAATAAATGTTTTTTATCTTCCACTTCCAACGGACGCAACAACACCCGTTCATCTTCTAAAATATAATTTTCATTTGGATTAAAAAGATCCATACAAAAAGATTAAGTTTAAAAAATACATTTTCAGCGAATTTGTTTTTTTACTTCGATTCATCAATTTTACCGGCAAATTAAAATGATACGAATCGTCAATTTTATTTACTTTGAATTTTATCAAAATAAAAACTCCATGCAAAAACCCTCTTCATATTGCGAAGCAATTCTTTCGATGGATAAAGGTAATGTACACCGCATTTATCATGATAACTATTATGGTTTTCCAATAGAAGATGATGATGAGCTTTTTGAAAGATTGGTTCTGGAAATAAACCAGGCGGGATTAAGCTGGGATACTATTTTGAAGAAACAGGAAAATTTTAAAAAAGCGTACAAGGCTTTCAACATCAAAAAAGTAGCTGCTTTTACTGAAAAAGATTTTGAAAGATTAATGAATGACGCCGGGATTATCAGAAATAAATTGAAAATAAACGCCGCAATAGAAAATGCAAAAACGATTTTGCAAATTCAAAAGGAATTTGGCTCATTTAAGAACTGGTTGGATTTTCATCATCCAAAAGCGAAAGAAGAATGGGTGAAAATTTTTAAAACCACTTTCAGATTTACCGGGGGAGAGATTGTAAATGAGTTTTTGATGAGTACAGGTTATTTGCCAGGAGCGCATATTGAGAGTTGTGTCGTTTATCGAAAAGTATTGAGAAGTAAGCCGGCATTTTTAATCACCAGATAAAGGCGGTTTATAGTTAACAAACAAATAAGCCCAATTTTAATTCCCTAAATATCATTTCCTTTCTGCATCCAATGTTAGCCAGGATTGCTTTTCTTTTTAAAGGAAGCATAGGATCATAACACTTTAGAAATCTCTATTTCATTTTTGTTTCATACCAAATTGTTTAAGATAGTTTTGGTAAAAACACTTTCAGTCATTCCGTTACGGGTATCTTTTAAGTGTATCAGGTAAAATAGATTTTTGAAAGAAGATAAAGGCAAATGCATTTATTTTCGAAAAAGAGCTAAACTTTTTTTTTTATAAAATACCGATCAACATTTCATACAACCGTTTGACTTTGTGTTTGATAACAGTTAATAAACTACTCTCATACCAACTGTGTTTTAGTATCTTGTTTATTTTTTGTCATTTTTTTCCCATTTCTATGCAGCGTTTATATATATTCGTGTGTCTTTATTGTTAACTTAATGTAAACTGAGTCACTCTATTGTCAAAACTTTCTTTTATCAAACACGAATTTTAAAATTTAAAACAAAAAACACATGAGAAGATTTCTAACAATCTTTGCAGTGCTGATGCTATTTACTGTATCGGCATTTTCGCAGGGAAAAACCGTTACAGGAACAGTCGCAGATGATGCTGGTAATCCGATTCCGTTTGCCACTGTTACCGAAACAGGTACAAAAAATGCAACTTTAGCCGATGCTGCCGGCAAGTTTGTTATCATCCAGAAAGGAAAGGGCACTTTAACTTTTAGTGCTACCGGTTTTAAATCAGCAACGATTACTCCTTATGACAATCCTGTATCCGTCACTTTGATAAAAGATGCTTATGAATTATCTACAGTTGTAGTTACTGCATTAGGTATCAGCAGGAGTAAAAACTCATTGCCCTATGCTGCCCAGCAAGTGAGCGGCGATGACTTGTCTGCTACCAGAAGTGGAAACGCAGCAAGCGAATTGTCAGGAAAAGTATCGGGAGTGGAAATACGGCAGGGCAATGGAATTGGTGGTTCTACCAATATTGTAATCCGCGGTACCAAATCATTGACCAGATCAAATCAGGCAATGTTTGTGGTAGATGGAGTGCCTGTAGATAATTCAAACACAAATAGTTCAAACCAGACAACCGGCAGAGGTGGATACGATTACGGTAATGCTGCCGCCGATATTAACCCCGATGATATTGCTACAATGACCGTTTTGAAAGGAGCTGCTGCTACTGCTTTATATGGTTCGAAAGCTGCAAATGGCGTGATTATGATTACTACAAAGAAAGCACGCAAAGGACTTGGAGTTACTGTAAACTCAGCTCTGATCACAGGTTCAATAGATAAAAGTACCTACTCAAGATACCAGAATCAATATGGTGCAGGATATTCTAATCCGGCAAATGGTACTTATGGAGCACCTTTGCCAAATTGGGGATTTTGGAACTTTGACGTAAATGGAGATGGAACCAAAGACCTTGTAGTTCCAACAACAGAAGATGCATCGTATGGTCAAAAATTTGATCCCAATTTAATGGTGTATCATTGGGATGCTTTTGATAAATCTTCTCCTTATTATAAACAGGCAAGACCTTGGGTAGCGGCAGTTCACACACCGGTTGACTTTTATGAAAATAGTCTTTCAACTGTAAATAATGTCAATTTTGATGGTGCAAATGATAAAGCATCTTTCAAATTGGGCTATACCAGAAATGATGAAAAAGGAATTTTGCCAAATAGCAGGGT
>DATILZ010000247.1:0-5186 GCA_035475995.1 Hanamia sp.
CTTCACGAAAAGCAGGTTCATCTATTTGAATCACTTTTATATTTGCTTTTTCAAGGTCGCTTACTTCATCACGAATAGCAAAGGCTATTTGCATGCAGGTTTCAGAGCGAGGCTGGTCATTGCGCACAAAGCTCCATTGCAAAATAGTAACCGGCCCCGTCAGCATTCCTTTTACTAATTTTTTGGTCAGCGATTGAGCATATTGTGTATAATAAACCGTCATTGGTTTTTTCCTTTCCACGTCGCCAAAAATTACCGGCGGCTTTACACATCGGCTTCCATAACTCTGTACCCAACCATTTTTGGTGAATGCAAATCCTTCTAAGTGTTCGCCAAAATATTCTACCATATCATTGCGCTCAAACTCTCCATGAACCAAAACATCAATACCCAAATCTTCCTGCCATTTAACAGATTCTGCAATTTCATTTTTTATTAACCCGTCATATTGTTCATTTGTTAACTCACCTTTTTTCCATTTGGCACGCCAGCTTCTTACTTCTTTTGTTTGAGGAAAAGAACCGATCGTAGTTGTTGGAAATAAAGGAAGGTGCAGCTTTTCATTTTGTTTTTCTTTTCTGATTTTGAAATTACTCTTACGCTGTGTTTGCTTCTCGTCAATAGATTTTGTCCGGTCTTTTGTATGCTGTTTATGAATTAGAAACGATGTCTTTTTATCATCAATCGCTTCTTTGTTTTCTTTCAGTTTTTCAAGCGATTCTGCTGATGGATTTTCGCTTGCAAGATTCGCTAATATGCCCACTTCTTCAACCTTTTGTTTTGCAAAAGCCATCCAGTTTCTTATTTCTTTTGGCAGATTTTTTTCGTTGGTTTCCAAGTCCAAATCGCATGGCACATGAAGCAAAGAGCATGAAGGGGCAATCATCACTCTTTCAGCGCCTAATACTTCTACAACTTCATGAATAGTATCAAGTGATTGTGTAAAATCATTTTTCCAAATATTTCTTCCTTCTACGATTCCAAGCGAAAGGCACAGTTTTGAATTTTTAATATCAGTTTGAAAAATATCTTCTAATTGCATCGGGCAACGTACCAAATCGAGGTGCAAAGTTTGAATGGGAAGTTTTAAAACCATCGGAAGATTTTCTCCATAGCATTCAAAATAAGAAGCTAAAATCAGGTGCAGATGCGGAAACGCTTTTTTTATTTCATTATAAACTTTTACAAAAACATCTCTTTCTGCATCGGTAAGATTTAATGATAAACAAGGTTCATCAAACTGAATATAATGCACATTTTCACCATCAAGTTCTTTCAATACTTTCAGATAAACCGGTAATAAATTTTTAATTAATTCCAACCGGTGAAAGCCTTCTTCTTTTTCTTTGCCCAATAATAAAAAAGATACTGGACCTAACAGTACGGGCTTTGAATTGAAGCCTTCTCTTTTGGCTTCTTTAAATTCATGTAAAACTTTTTTGCAAAAAAAACTAAACTTCTGATTGGCAGTAAATTCAGGAACGATATAGTGATAGTTTGTATCGAACCATTTAGTCATTTCCATGGCTGTAATATCGAAACCATCTTTCTGATAACCACGTGCCATTGCAAAAAACAAATCAATATCCGATAGCTGCTTTTTTTCCATTAAAGTATGATACCTTTTAGGAATCGCACCTACCATAAGGCTTGTATCAAGAACATGATCATAAAAAGAAAAGTCGTTGCATGGAATAATATCGATTCCAGCATCTTTTTGAATCTGCCAGTTTTGATGGCGAATATTTTTAGCCGTTTGTTCTAATTCATTAGACGAAATTTTTCCTGCCCAATATTGTTCTGAAGATTTTTTTAATTCACGGTTGTTGCCAATGCGTGGATAGCCAAGATTATGCGTGATCATAAAAAGAAGTTATTTAAAAATTGCAAACGCAAAGCTATTGCTAACAGAAAAATGTTCTTCCAATTATTCCTCATTTAGAAAATGGAGTAGTACATTTTAACTTAGCGACTCATTATTTTTCCTCTTTTAGGAAATGCTAAAATGAAAATTCTTCATTTTAAATAAGCATTACCATCTATATTTCTAAAAATGAAATTTTGGAATATTTGTCCTTTTACTGTTTGGATTACAGATGAAATGGGTTGCTTTTTATTCTATCAGAATGTGTGAAAAAGATTCCAATTCCAATTCCGCTATGTCTAAATTTTTTTGAAAACCTGGAATGTCATTGGCAGGAAATCCAGTAAAAGCCTTGGCGATTTGCCGGTAATAATTTATGCCATTTAAAAGTTGTTTATAAAAATCACTAAAATATTTTCCTTTTTTCTTATCGAATGGCATATTCACTTCTGAAAGTTGTTCTTTAAAATAAGCGATATAAATAAAAAGTTCATTAATAAAAACGTGAGGCCGCGTTTCATCGGTTATGATATTGGTTCTTCCATAAATATGGTTGGCCATTTGCTGAAGCGAAACAGATTTTGAAAAATAAGCAATATTAGGCCCTGGGCAAATGGTTACTGCTGTTAGATTTTTTAAAAAAGGCTGCTCATATTTATTGGCTGCAGAATTACTCAATCCTACACACAAACATTCTTTGTCTAATACAACCTGCAATTCCTTTTCGTATTGTTTTGCAGGTAAATTCAATGATTGTAATTGGTTTATTTTGAGTTTCTGATATTTTGAAGATGCTGTGCAAATGGGTTCTTCTGTGAATTCAGTATTATTTACCAAATGCTTTTCTGTACAAGGGCTGCCGGGAATTCCTCTCTCAATTCTTTTCTTTTTTTCCAATTCAGAACTGGTGTTTTTTAAATAATGAAATGGAACGCCTAAAGGAGAATTTTTACTTAAGACCAAATCTGGTTTTCTTGCTTTTTGCAATAATTTTAACGTCGGTTCATCAACTGTAGTTGCTTCAGGAACTAATAAAAAAGGAGTGCCCCACCCTGTGCTATCTATCTCATAATAATCATGCAAAAATTCACATTCTTCAAAGGTTCCTATTCCACCTTGCACGGTTATTTTTTGAGAATGAGGATGGCTGAATGTATTGCCACTCTTGATTTCCCATGCCTTATTATAAATTTCAAACAAAGTAGAAATCAGTTCATTTCTTTTCAATTTAAATTCTTCAAGAATAGGGCCCATTAAAAATCCGTTTGTAGCAAAAGCATGTCCACCACAGTTTAAGCCTGATTCTATTCTGAATTCACTTACCCAGATTCCTTTTTTGGCCAGATATTTTCCTTGTATCAATGCAGAACGGTAATCACTTACTTTAATCACAATTTTCTTTGCAAAATGATCCTGTTTTTTTGCATCAAACTCGCTTAGCTTTTCAAGATAATTGTACAATCGCGGATTCATTCCTGCAGAAAAGATTACGGAAGAATTTCTCAAACTGCTTTTTGCGTAACCGCGTAATGCAGATAATGCGTCTGATCCTTCTTCTATCAAAACACCTTCTTTTGTATAATTGTTTTTGTCAAGTTTGGTCATGATATTTACATCAATGCTTCCGGCTCTCACATTCTCTCTGAGAATCTCTTCTATCTTTTCTTTTTCCAGACGATCTGTCGTTCCGCACATCTGCCTGTACAGTATTTTGAGGTTACTGTCATCCGGCAGCATTTCGAAATATTTTACAATTTCTGAACCGGCCTCAAATACCGATTTTTTTATTTTTTCAATTTGTGCTGAAACAATCTTGTTCACAAGATTTAAATAGTCTGTAATTCTTTTCTCACGGTAATTATCTTCTTTGGTAGTAATGGGAAACCACGGTTCATTTGTAAAAGAATAATAGTGCTTGCGCATCATTTCTATTAACCGGTCTTCCATAATAGAAATGACGGATGAAATGCCATATTGAGCCACTTTTAAAGGAGAATCAATAGTGAAAGCCAGTCCCATTACAGGAATGTGAAATTTGTGCGGATTTGGATTCATAATAATAAGGTAACAGATACTTTTTTTTGATTTCTTGATTTATCGGAACTGATTATGCTTCTGTAATTACGTTCTCTTTCCTTTGCCAGGCAAGCTTTTGAACAACACCTAGATTGTTGTTTGTCATTTTTAATTGATTTAATTGTATCGTCCATATTTCGCCGGGAATAGCAGTTGCCATTGGTAATTTAAAATAGTATTTGCTTCCCGCATCCTCACAAGCGGGGTGATTATGTGGCAATACTTCTCCGGTAAATTGAACTCCTTTAATGAATAACTTGTTTAATTTATCCGGCATAATGGTTCCTGCTACTTTTGGATTTTTCAAAAGAATGCGCGAGTGGTATGCAGCAGGAGATGATTTATAATAAAGTAAATTCTCTTTACGGTTGTAAACAAAAAAACAACTAAAAGAATAAGGCTCATTTATTTCATTAACGCAACTAATCGAAGCGGCAGTTTGTTTTTCTAAAAAGTCAGCAATCCTGGTAATCATAAAAAACTTCAGGGTTTATTTGTTGGAAATAAAATGTGAAAGTAGTCTGTTAAGACATGTTTGTTCCTCATTATTTACATTTTATGATCTAAATCATGTTCATTTTTCAACAACTTCTTGATGTAGAACCAATAAGGTTATTTTTGTTTGATAAGTCATCTTTTTGGTATTGAGAAGGTTCAATAATTTTAGTAATGAAATTTCTTTTTTTAGCTATCATTATCAGTAAATCTGTTGGATGGTTTTTTAGAAATTTATTAATCCCTTCTTCAATATCATCTCTTTCAATAATGTTGAACGAATGATTGTACTTATCCCACATTAGGTTCGTGCTCATTTTGTTTGCAATGAATTTGGCTGTTAGTTTTGAATTCTTTTTCTGAACATTTAATATCTGCATGAAAGGGTCAAATCTCTCAATCATTTTTTCAAGGATAGGAAAATTGCTGAGCAATTTTTCATGACTAAAATCTGAAGCAAGCGTAATGGTATCAATGGTTTGATAATTGGCTTTTTTGGGAATTATCAAAAGAGGAATGTCTGTTTCATTAATCATGGCAGTAGTGGTGCTTCCAAATTTTGAATTGCTTTCCCCTTTTCCTTTCATTCCCATTATAATAAGATCTGAATGTTTTTTTTCTGCAATTTCCCTGATCACATTTACAACATTGCCTTTCTTTACAATACTGTCAATTTTGACTGTAAATTTTTTTACAATTCCTTCCATTTCTTCTTTCAGAAACTTTTCATTTTCGACATTCGCTTGTTTCG
>DATILZ010000248.1:0-2553 GCA_035475995.1 Hanamia sp.
CAACACCTATACATCAACTGATTCCGAAGAAACGTACCGAAACAATACATTTAGAGAATCATTGAGAAAGCTTCGTTATGAAGTAGAAATGAGTGGAAAAAAAGTATTTCTCTTTACCAGCACAAAAAAAGGTCAGGGAAAAACCACAATAATTCAGGCGTTATCATACAGCATGAGCTTGAGCAAAAAAAGGGTTTTAATAATTGACACAAATTTTTGCAATCCTGATTTGACAGTTCAATTGGATGCTGAGCCCGTACTAGAAAAGATAATTCCACAAAATTTCGATGATAAAAACTTAGTGGAAGAAATAAAAAAACATTCTAAGGATTTGGGTATAGGCTCTATTTACGCTATTGGTTCTGCGGGTGGCGACTATACACCTTCAGAAATTTTACCGAGGGAAAATTTATTGCATTACCTTCAAACGCTTACTTCTTATTTTGACTATATATTTTTAGAGGGACCACCGCTCAATGATTTTTCTGACAGTAAAGAACTTGTTCAGTATGTTGAAGGTGTAATTGCCATTTTCTCTGCCCAAGATGTTATCAAACAAATTGACAGACAATCCATTTCTTTCTTTAAAGAATTAAACGGCAAATTTTCAGGCTCCATTTTAAACATGGTGGATATGAAAAATGTAAATGTTATTTAGTTTCTATCAGAGCTAAAGTGCTTACTCTACAACAGAATAATTTTCTGGAAATAATTAAATCTTTTTACAAAATGAAAATTTTACATTTAACTAAAATTAAATTTTTGCAATCGATATCATATAGCATATTGTTATTGTTATTTACCAATTTCTTTTCTCCCGCCGGGGCGCAAACTAGTAGCTCAATGTTTCATGCAGATACAACTTCAGCAATTGAAGAAAGACTGGTGCAATTAGCCTGGCAAGGACCCGAAGTGGAACGGGTGGCGCACCAGAGCAAAATCGATGAGTATGAATTGAAAGCTGCACAAAATATGTGGATGAATTTATTGACCTTTAATATTAACTACAATGAACTTACGTTTTCAAAAAACACTTCGGTTTCAACCTATCTTTATCCCCGATATAACCTTGGAATTACTATTCCTTTAGGCACTCTTTTTTCCAGGACAGCCGTCAAATCTGCAAAGGAAAATGTTGACATTGGGAAAAACAATATGGAGCTCATCAAAAGAACTCTTAGACAAGAAGTTCTTATTGCTTTTAAACAATACCAGTCGTACAGCCAATTAATTGCTATTCAAAGTGAGTTACTAAACGACGTTAAAACTCAATTAGCACAAATTGAAGAGAAATTTAGAAGTGGAACTGTTACTATGGAGGCGTACAATAATGCTCAAAGAAACAACAACACAGAAATGGCTGCACTTATCAATTTAAAATTGCAACAGGATTTGAAAAAGCTCGAAGTAGAAAAATACATTGGAACCAGACTGGAGACAGTTCTGAAAAAATAAGCCTTTCGCAAACATGGACGAACCGTCTAAAAATTGGATATCCAAAGCGTTCAATACTTCCATACTCAATAAAAAACGATATTTCTGGGTGGATTACCTTAGAGGTATCGCCATAATCCTTGTGGTTTACCACCATACTTTTTTAGGTATAGAAAAAAGCGGAATTACAGTTCCCAAATCAATCGTAGATGCTAATATGGCTGCTTATTCATTTAGAATGCCATTGTTTTTCATATTTTCTGGAATTTTTACGGCGCTTTCCATTAGTTCAAAGCCAATCAAATATATCCTTTGGAATAAATTCAGTATTTTATTATACCCTTATTTTATCTGGTCATTTATCCAGATTAGCTTACAAATTTTTTTGTCCCAATATGTAAATTATGAAAGCACCTATCCGGATTATCTATACATTTTATATCAACCAAAGGCGCTCGCACAGTTTTGGTATTTGCCCGCCCTTTTTAATTGTACTTTAGTTTTCATTTTAGTTAAAACGTATTTCAAACTTAAAGCGCAATATCATCTACTATTAGGAGTTATCCTTTTCTTATTAGGTCCCTTTTTTATATCCGTGAGCATGATATCCAATTGGATGCGGTTTTATATTTTTTTGGTAATTGGAGATCTTCTCTCCGGTTTTATATTAAAAAAGGCCGTCCGCGAAAGATTAGCAAAACCATTTTACTTTATTTCATTCATTCCTATGTTCTTCATTGCGCAGTATTATTATTTTAATTACATAGGAGCCAGGGCCTTGGAAAATGATTTCGCGACTTTTGGAATAAATTATACTGATTACATTTTGAACGAAATCTGTTTCTTAATGATTTCACTTGTAGGATGCACAACGTTTATACTTTTTTCTATTTTACTGGAAAAGTGGGGACGCCTTAAATGGCTGCGAATTGTTGGCTTTTATTCCCTGTATATTTATATCATGCACGTAATGATTGTGGCAGCAGTGAGATTGATGCTCAAACAGTTTTTTGGAATTACCGACTACTACGTTATTTTACCTCTAGGAATTACCATTGGGGTAATTATTCCTATAATTTTTTATAACCTATTGGGCAAGAATTACCTGTGGTTCTTGTT
>DATILZ010000249.1:0-2717 GCA_035475995.1 Hanamia sp.
AATAAATTATTTGATATTGGCATAAAAAGAAATGAGGTACCAAAAGGAAAAGTAAATATGGCCGGCTATATCCATGATGCGCAAACCGGAGAATCGATTTCAGGCGCATTTATTTACCTCGATCGCCCGCGTGTGCAGGTAAACAGTGATCAGTTTGGATATTATTCTCTTATTCTTCCTGCCGGCCGGCATACTTTAAATGTAATCGCTCCCGGAATGTTTGATACCAAACGCCAGGTAATGCTTTACTCAGATGGAAAGTTTGATATTGAAATGAATGAAAAAGTAGTAAAATTAAAAGAAGTGCTGGTAGAAGCTGGCAAAGAAAAGAATGTGCGAAGTACTACCATGGGAATGGATAAACTGAACATGTCAGCGATAAAAAATATACCGGCAGTAATGGGTGAGGTAGATGTGTTAAGAGCAGTGCTTACTCTGCCAGGAGTGAAATCTGTAGGTGAAGCAAGCACCGGATTGAATGTACGTGGAGGTGCTACAGATCAAAATCTGATTTTATTTAATGGCCTTAATATTTACAATCCGTCTCATCTTTTTGGATTCTTCTCTGCTTTTGATCCTGATGTGATAAAAGATGTTACGTTATACAAAAGCAGCGTTCCTGCAAAATATGGTGGTCGTATTTCTTCGGTTTTGGATATTACGTCATTAGATGGAAATGATAAAAAAATATCCGGTTCTGCAGGCCTTGGACCACTTACCAGCAAAGTCACCATAGAAGGTCCGATCGTAAATAGTAAAACTACTTTTGTGGCTGGAGTGCGTACTACTTATTCTAATTGGTTGTTTAAAATATTGCCAAAAGATTATGAAAAAAGCCGTGCTTCATTCCAGGATGGAACGATTCACATCAACCATAAAATAAACAGCAAAAACAATGTTTATGTGAACGGATATATAAGTGGCGATAAGTTTAATCTCAACAGCGATACTAGTTATCAATATCACAATAAAAATGCAAATATCAACTGGAAACATATATTTAATAACCGTTTTTATGGAGTGCTTTCAGCTGGTATAGATCATTATGATTACCAGATGGCGTTTAACGGAGATTCTGTGAACGCATACAAACTTGATTTTGCCATTAACCAATATAAAGCAAATCTTGATTTCAGTTATTTTTTAAATAACAAACACACCATTGCTTTTGGCGTTAGCACGCTCAAGTATGATGTTCATTCAGGATCTTTTACACCTCTTGGAAAATTTTCATTGATTGTCCCTGATACATTGGAAGTAGAGCAAGCACTCGAAAGTGCGGCGTATTTATCCGATCATTATAATATCTCTTCCAACCTGTCAATAGATGCCGGTGTACGATATTCTCTGTTTAATTATATGGGGCCAAAACATGTAAATACTTATGCACCCGGGCTGCCCAAAGATCTTAATAATGTTTTAAGCACCAATTTTTATCCTTCAGGAAAAATAATTAAAACATATATGGGGCCTGAGTTCCGCGTTTCTGCACGCTATTCACTTTCTGCAAATACTTCTATAAAAGCATCTGCTAATAGCTTGCGGCAATATATTCATATGCTTACCAATACCACTACAATTTCTCCTACTGACGTATGGAAATTGAGCGACCCGAATGTGCAACCACAATTGGGAACGCAAGTGGCTTTGGGACTCTATAAAAACTTTAAAAATAATACCATAGAAACTTCAGCAGAAGTGTATTATATATGGTTTTCTCATTACCTGGATTACAGGAGTGGCGCGGTTCTCGTGATGAATCATCATATAGAAACAGATGTGATCAATACAAACGGAAGAGCTTATGGAATTGAGCTTCTTTTGAAAAAAGCAACCGGTAAAATCAATGGCTGGGTAAGTTATAATTATTCGCGCTCCCTGTTGCAGCAGGATGATCCTTATGCTGCCGAAAAAATAAATAAAGGCGCAGAATATCCAAGCAATTTTGATCAGCCGCACAATTTTACTTTTATCGGCAATTATAAATTTACTCATCGCTTTAGCGTATCGTTAAATGCCACTTACAGCACCGGCAGGCCAATCACTTTGCCAGTTGCAGAATATAATTATGCAGGTTCTGTAAGGGTTTTATATTCTGAAAGAAATGCTTATCGGATTCCTGATTATTTCCGCACAGATCTTTCAATGAATCTTGAGGGAAATCATAAGATACATCAAAAGACACATAACTCCTGGACTTTGGGAGTTTATAATTTAACCGGAAGAAAGAATGCATATTCCGTTTATTACATTTCTGAGAATGGTAATATACATGGATATAAATTATCAATTTTTGGCAGTGCGATTCCATTTTTAACTTATAATATTCGTTTTTAAATGAATCATATTGAAGACCATCAGATTTAAAAAAATAAATTATTGAACTTATAAACATTGATTTTTCAGATGAATAAAAAATATTTTTCGTGGAAATGGATGATTGGCGCCTTTTGCATCTTATTTCTCGCAAATTGTAAAGTGCCTTATGATCCGCCGGTAAAATCTTCCAATGCTCATTATCTTGTAGTGGAAGGCTACCTGAATGGAAATGGCCCGACAAGTATCAGGTTAAGTCGCACAAGGAATATCACCAGGGGAGATACTGCCGGTTATATTAATGAAACCGGCGCTCACCTTGTAATACAGGATTCAAACAACAATTCATTCCCTTTGTATGAAACAGGAAATGGAAATTATACAGGCTATTCTTATTTGTA
>DATILZ010000250.1:0-2343 GCA_035475995.1 Hanamia sp.
CAAATCTTTCCCTTAACCATGGTGCACTATTCAGATTAAAAATTGCAACCTTATTTACATCAATTTGTAAATTGGTTTTTTGCTGATTTTGTTTAGAGCTATGATACCTTCTATATTTCGCCTGAGCAAAAACAGAGTTTAAAATAAAAAGTGTTAAACAAAGGAGGAATATTTGTTTCATGTCTGGTAAGATGCTGCTATTAAAAATTTCCACAAGCAGCTACTGTAAACGAATAAATAACAACGAATCTTATTTTACCCAATTAACCATCAAACCAATTAACTATTTACTTTTGATTATTTGCCCTTTAACCGATAATTTTGCATCTCATTTTTGAAAATAAACTAAATAAATTTTCAAAGCATTTTAAAACTAAAGTTTACTGATGAAAGAAGTTGCATTCAGAGAAGCATTGCGCGAGGCAATGCAGGAAGAAATGAGGCGTGATGAAAAAGTGTTTTTGATGGGAGAAGAAGTAGCAGAATATCACGGCGCCTATAAAGTAAGTCAGGGCATGTTGGAAGAATTTGGTGAAAAAAGAATTATTGATACGCCAATTTCTGAGCTTGGATTTACCGGCGTAGCTGTTGGCGCCGCCCAAAATGGCCTTCGTCCTATTGTAGAATATATGACCTGGAATTTTGCCAATCTTGCGCTCGACCAGATTTTAAATACAGCTTCTAAAATGCTGGCGATGAGTGGCGGACAAGTTGGTTGCCCCATTGTTTTTCGCGGACCAAACGGAAGCGCCGGGCAATTGGGCGCGCAGCATTCTACCGCTTATGAATCCATGTATGCAAATATTCCCGGTTTGAAAGTGATTTCCGTAAGCAATCCTTACGATGCAAAAGGTTTATTAAAAAGCGCCATTCGCGATAATGACCCGGTTATTTTTATGGAAAGTGAAGTGATGTATGGCGATAAAGGAATGATTCCTGAGGAAGAATATCTGATTCCGATTGGCAAAGCAAAAGTAGCACGTGAAGGAAAAGATGTTACGATTGTTTCTTTTAATAAAATGATGAAAGTGGCGCTGCATGCGGCTGAAGAGTTACAAAAAGAAAATATCAGTGCGGAAGTAATTGATTTAAGAACCATTCGCCCTCTTGACTGGCATACCATTTTAGAATCCGTAAAAAAGACAAACCGTTTGGTAATTGTAGAAGAACAATGGCCGTTCGCTTCTATTTCTTCTGAGATTGCTTACCGGATTCAAAAAGAAGGTTTTGATTACCTGGATGCGCCCGTTCGCAGAATTACTTCTTTGGATGCGCCAATGCATTATGCACCAAATTTGGTGGCACTTTATTTACCGGATGTTCCCAGAACCGTGAACCTGGTAAAGGAAGTTATGTATTTGAAAAAATAATTTTAGAGCCGCATTCTTGCGGCCTCTTAATTTATCGTTTAATCTATCCCGTTTTTTTTCGGGGAAAAATAATTCATTATGAATATTGGAAATTTTCATTATCCGCTTCCGTCGAATGAACCTGTCCTCAGTTATGCACCTGGAAGTACTGAAAGAGAACTTTTGAAAAAATCTTTAAAAGATTTAAAAAGTAAAAAAATTGATGTACCGATGTACATTGGAAGTGAAGAAGTTTTTACAGAAAAAAAAGTAGAAATGCGTCCGCCACATGAAAGAGATTTTGTGTTGGGAACTTATAATGAAGGCGATGCTTCGCATGTAGAAAAAGCAATCAATGCTGCACTAAAAGCAAAAGAAGCATGGGCAAATCTCAGTTGGGAAAACCGTGCGAATATTTTTTTGAAAGCTGCTGATTTAATTGCATTGAAATATCGCGCACAAATGTGCGCAACAACCATGCTGGGCCAAAGCAAAAATCCTTACCAGGCAGAAATTGACGCTGCCTGTGAACTCATAGATTTTTTAAGATTCAATGTTCATTTTTTAAGTGAAATTTATAGCCAACAACCCATTAGTTCTCCCGGTGTAAATAACCGGATGGAATATCGGCCACTGGAAGGTTTTGTATTGGCAATTACACCGTTTAATTTTACTGCAATTGGCGGAAATCTGCCAACTTCCGCAGCCCTATGTGGAAACACAGTTGTATGGAAATGTGCCAATACACAGGTTTACAGTGCACAAATGTTTATGAAGGTTTTGAAAGAAGCAGGTTTGCCTGATGGCATTATCAATTTGATTTTTGTAGATGGACCTACTTTGGGAGATGTATGTTTTAATCATCCTGATTTTGCAGGAATCCATTTTACGGGGAGTACAGGCGTTTTTAATACCATTTGGAAACACATTGGAGAGAATACAAAAATTTACAAATCCTATCCACGAATCGTAGGAGAAACAGGCGGAAAAGATT
>DATILZ010000251.1:0-4502 GCA_035475995.1 Hanamia sp.
CGTGCAGCTCTCCAGACCGACTGGAATCTGCGTGAGACATATGAAAAGCTGGTAAATGCCCAAAAAAATCTGAATGAAATCAGTTTTTCACCAAGACAGGAAAGTGTTAACAAAATATTAGAATACGCTTCAAAAAGACAAGTTCCCGTATCGTAGCCCTTAAACTTCTAAATTTTAAACTTATTTTTATCCCGTCCAATAGGCGGGATTTTTTATGACCAAAAAAGAAAGATATCAGTTTGTAATCAATTATTTTGTTTTAAACTCTCCGGATGCGAAGACGGAATTAATCTATGATGATCCTTACCAGTTATTAGTCGCAGTCATCCTTTCAGCTCAATGCACCGACAAAAGAGTCAATCAAACTACCCCTGCAGTTTTTGCAAGCTATCCTGATATGGAGGCTCTCGCCAATGCTAACCATGAGACGCTTTTAACTTTAATAAAAAGTATTTCCTATCCAAATAATAAAACCAATCACCTTATTGGAATGGCGAAAATGGTGATGAAAGATTTTGACGGAAAAATTCCAATGACGGTAGAGGAATTAATGAAATTGCCTGGTGTAGGAAGAAAAACCGCTAATGTGATTACTTCTGTCGTTGATAAACAGCCAAACATGGCAGTCGATACACACGTTTTTAGAGTGGCTAACCGGATTGGACTGGTAAAAGCAAAGACTCCGCTTGAAACAGAAAGGCAATTGGTAAAAAATCTGCCCGAAGATCTCATTTATATAGCTCACCATTGGTTGATATTGCATGGACGCTACGTTTGCATAGCAAGAAAACCAAAGTGTGGTATTTGTGGATTGAGGCCGGTTTGCAAATATTATCAAACGGTTGTAAAACCTGCTGAAGAATCAGGGGAAAATTCTTAAAACATCTTCTTTATCTCTTCAACGAGTTCAGTTTTAGTAAAAGGAATTCCCATGATTTTATTAAATCCTTTTGCATCAACCAGATATTTATCCCGGATAATTTTTACTAACTGGCCATTATTCAATTCCGGCACTAAAATCTTATCAAAATTCTTTATCAGGCCTCCGAGATTTTTTGGGAATGGCCGCACATAACGGAGATGGATATGCGACACAGCATGTCCATCTGAAATCAGTTCTGCTACTGCACTCTTTATCGCACCATAAGTACTTCCCCACCCTATTACCAGAACTTTTCCTTTTTCAGCACCGTTATCTATCTCCTGCTCCGGAATATATTCAGCAATAATATCTATTTTTTCCTGCCGGATCTTTACCATCAATTGATGATTCTCGGGGTCGTAACTTACATTTCCGGTTATATTTTGTTTTTCAAGTCCGCCTACTCGATGCTCTAATCCTACGAATCCGGGAACAGCCCAGGCACGTACTAATTTTTCATCTCTTAAATAAGGCTGAAAAGTTTCCTCATTTTCATTCAACTCTTTTTTAAAATTCACTTTAATTTCTGGCAGATCTTTGCTTTCAGGATATTTCCACGGTTCAGAACCGTTCGCAATATACCCATCACTTAAAAAAATAACCGGAGTCATATGCTGAATCGCGATTCTTACCGCTTCATACACTGCATAGAAACAATCGCTTGGTGTAGATGCAGAAATTACCGGCATAGGACTTTCGCCATTTCGTCCATAATACGCCTGCAGTAAATCACTTTGTTCTGTTTTTGTTGGTAATCCTGTAGATGGACCGCCACGTTGAATATCGCAAATCAACAAAGGAATTTCAAGCATAACTGCAAGTCCCATTGCTTCCGATTTCAAAGCCATTCCAGGCCCACTTGTCGTAGTTACTCCAAGGCTTCCTCCATAAGATGCTCCGATTGCAGAACTGATGGCCGCTATCTCATCCTCAGCCTGGAAAGTCTTTATTCCAAAATTTTTATGACGGCTTAATTCGTGTAAAACGTCGCTCGCAGGTGTAATTGGATAAGAGCCTAAAAATAATTGTAAACCACTTTTTTGAGCAGCAGCAATCAACCCATAAGCCAGAGCCTGGTTGCCTTTTATATTCCGATAGTTGCCGGCAGGCATCTTTGCTTTCTTTACAGAATACCTGGTAGTAAAAGTTTCTGTTGTATCACCATAATTATATCCGGCCTGCAATACTTTCAGGTTACTTTCAAGAATATCGGGCGTTTTTGCAAATTTTTCTTTTAAGAAATTAATGGTATTATCCAGTTGACGATTGTACATCCAGTATAAAAAGCCCAACACAAACATGTTTTTTGCACGGTCTTTTTCTTTGGTTCCAAGTGTAAAATCTTTTAGTGTTTCTCTTGTTAATTTGGTAACATCTATTTTAATTACTTCATATCTATCAAGGCTTCCGTTTTCTAATGGATTTATTCCATCAGGATAATTTGCCAATCTCAAATTTTTTGCATCAAAACCTTCAATATTTGCTATTATTTTTCCGTTCTTTTTTAATCCTTTTAAATTCGTTTTTAATGCAGCAGCATTCATAGCCACCAACACATCACAAGTATCTCCGGGAGTAAAAATCCGGTTACTGGAGAATCGTAATTGAAATCCGCTCACACCGGGAATAGTTCCCTGGGGAGCTCTTATTTCTGCGGGAAAATCAGGGAAAGTAGAAAGATCAATTCCAAGTAAAGCCGTATTATTAGTGAATTGCGTTCCGGTCAGTTGCATTCCATCTCCACTGTCGCCGGCAAACTTGATCACCACCTCCGGCAAAACTTCTTCTTTTGTTTCCATCTTTTAAATTGAATCTGCAAAATTAAAAAACATAAAGCGTTTTTAAGGGATATTTATTTTCGCATAACGGAAAAATGAGTTAAAAAAAACATCAGTAAAACTGAGAATGTAGTTTTCAGGGTATTAACCCGAAGGGAGAATTAAACTTATTTGTTCTTTACTGAAAACCATGTTTTAGAAAAATCAATAAAAAGATGGACCCTTTTGGCTGTTTTAGAAAATTGGTTTACTCAGTCAGAGGCAGATATTATACAAGTATGTAAATGAAAATCTTCACGGAGAATCAAGAAAAAGAATCCTCTTATATATTCCTTTACTGGTTGGTCATTTTAAATTGAGAGCCCAAAAAAGTTTTATTTCTTTTATTTAAAAATAAAAAAAGGATAAATACAAATTCCAATTATTTCTTCTTTGCTGCAAAACATCCATTAATCAAACTTCTTTACTCACACTTACACTTCTGTTAAAACTTTCAGCAAGAGAAATAAGTGTTTCGGTGCGCTCAATTCCTTTTATTTTTTGTAATTCATCATGCAGCACCCGCCTCAATTGGTTAATATCTTTTGCAACAACCTCTATATACATGCTATAATTCCCGGTGGTATAATTGAGGCGGATTATCTCAGGAATTTTTTCCAGTTCTTTCGCCACCATATCATAGAGCGAACTTTTTTCTAAAAAAATTCCGACGAAAGCAGTAATATCATAACCAAGAAGACCTAGATTTACTTTTAATTTTTTACCTTTAACAATTCCAAGTTCTTCTAATTTTTTTATTCTGACATGGATAGTGCCACCGCTTACAAAAAGTTTTTTGCCTAATTCGGCGTAAGGGGTTTCAGCATTTTCCATCATTTCCTGGATGATCTTTAAATCCAGTTTGTCAATATTAAACTTTGCAGCCATTATCAATTTTGTTTTAGATGAATTATACGAATGTACTAAATTCTTTGAATAATTTCTATATTTTGTAAACTTTGTTTAAAATACTTTTCTATTTCTGTTCTTATTCTTAGATTTGCATCAGATTAGTTCTTAAACATTGTGGGGTGATGAAATTTTTGGCAGACATGCCCTCTTGTCTCGGGGGTGAGGATCACAGGATAAACATAGCATAGAGCCGTTCCGATGAAAGTCGGAGCGACCAGGGTCGACCACTGAACTTTGTGCTACGGCTAACTGCCTCGTGAAGGTTCGAGCCCTTCCCCTACAGCTTTTAATTCAATAAAAAAACCTTTGTATTCTTTACAAAGGTTTTTTTATTTGTACTTTTTTAATCTGTTATAAACCACTAAGGGTAATTCCGATCTGGTATAATTTCATATCAGGACCTGCTCCGTCCTTTAAAACTTTATTTAACTGGTAAGTACCAAAAAGAGAGAAAATGCCGTAACCCACTCTTGCCGTAGCAGTAAAACGTGTACTATTTATAAAACGCTTGCTGTTTATTTTATCAATATATGAATTCAGCAGTTGGTTTTCTTTGTTTTCTAAATTTTTACCTTTTGTATGCGCATTTACAAGTGTTCCAATTTTAACTCCCAGTGCTGCTTTCACGCTTTTATTAGGATTTGCCGGGTTAGAAGTATATCTGAATTCCAAAGGCACTTCCAGGTAACTGGTTGCTAATTTATATTTTTTGAAATGATCAGTAGAATCTAAAGGAGTAAAAGGCAAAGAAGTTGATGCGGCTTTCAAATCAACATTCGCAGTTTTAAAAAAAATGTTGCTGGTACTAATGCCTGCACCAATGGCAACGCTATATTTAGGGGAATTTTTAA
>DATILZ010000252.1:0-4119 GCA_035475995.1 Hanamia sp.
TCAATTTCCGGAACTGTTGGATTTCTCAAAATGTCATCTCCTATAACTACAAGTGTATCCAGGCCTGTGGTGCGGGTTGTAAAGAAACCAGCGTACCGGTTGCCAATACCATTTAAATCGCTTACAAAAGTGAAATGCACATCGTCGTATGGAGTGGGATAGCGTGCGTCTCCAAATTTCAATTTTGTCAATTGAGTGATTTGATTCAAGCCAGGACGGTTTGTAGCAAAATCAGTAACCATAAAAATATTATACCGGTTATGCATTAAAGAAGTATCCCTTCCTTTTACATTTGCAGATGGCCGGTTGCTTGCAAAAATAATTCCTGATTTTCCTGGTAGATTTATATAAGATGGATCAAGATCATCATAAACATCATCAGTTACCTGTTGCAGTTTGTCTTTACCAATATCGAAAGTGTAAATATCAGAATGACCATTTTTTACCGCACTAAAAAGCAACGTCTGACTGGTAACCATATATTTCATATCCTGCACCTGGTCAAAATATTTGGTAAGATCTCTTACATATGGTTTTGTTTTAGAAATCACATCATACACAAAAAGCTTGATCTTTCCTTCTTCCTCATAAAGTACAGAAAGCCGCGTTCCCTTTGGATCCCACGCCATCATTGGGTAGTTTGGATTGATATCGCCTTCTTTCGTTTTGATACCAAATTTCAACAGGGTTTTATCTTCACCATCTTCATTTAATAATAATTTGTACTGCCCTTTTTTAAATTGAACTACCGCAAAAGAACCATTACGCTTATTCGGATTTACATTAAAGTGAAAATAATTAATTCTTTTTCCAACAGTATAATCAGTGATCTCACTTCCTTTCGGATAATTTTTACGTCTGGTAATATCCTGTTCGTATTTATTTTCTTCATACTGCATAAAATCTGCGAGCACGTCTTTGAACTTACGCTGTTTCGTGACCTGCTGGCTGGCTTTTTTCAGACTTTTATAAACCCGGGCCAGATACAACAAGTAAGTAGTGTTTTCTTTTTTATATTTCTCTTCAATATAATACCAGAAGGCGTGTCCGGCAAGCAAGGGTTTTTCAAAAGCAAACTGGTAGAAATTTTTATATTTCTCACTTAAAATTTCATTTTTCAAATCATCATCTAATTGAGTGCTCCAGTTTTGTCCCACATAAGCGATGTATCCGTCAATGAGCCATTGTGGAAGATCCAGCAATGCGGCGTTTCCGGCTACTTCTCCCAGATCTTCGCCGAATAAAATATTTTGTACCAAAATACCAGCAATCCCTTCACGGATCTGGCGCCGTAAATCTGCATGATTACCATTGAAATAAACGATCATTTTATTGTTCACCAGTTTTGTAACACCGCCGGCATTTTGCCAATCCTGACCGAGGCCGATGTTACTTTGCTTCATGTCGTTAAAAGTATTGTAGATCACAATATTTGCACGTCGTTGCAAACTATATTCTACAAATTTTTCAATTCCAGGAAGTTCTTCTTCTGCCACCTGTGCTACGTATTTTGCAAGTTCCTGCCCGTCCTGGTTGAAATAGGAATTAAAATTTTGTGTCTGGTAATATTGCCATTTGAATTTTTTAAATTGTAACCGGTTTTTCCCATATTGCACGGTACTTACCTGCGCACCTGCGAAACCTGCTATTGCAAATAAAATGATAAACAGAAATATTTTTTTGTACATTGGCTTCTTGTGATCTTGCATGTGCTTTTTCATTATAATAGTTGCCCTAAAATTAGTCGTTTCGTGTTAATCAATGAAAACAATTTACTGAAAACAAATTTATTACGATGTTCCAGATTAAAGTTTTTACATTCAATCCAGTTCAGGAAAATACTTATATACTTTACAATGAACAAAACAAATGCATTATTATTGATCCCGGCTGTTATTTTGATGCTGAAAAAGAAGAACTCAAATCTTTTATTTCACTTCACAAATTACAGCCCAAACTTTTATTGAATACGCATTGTCATCTGGATCATGTATTCGGCAATAAATTTATTGCAGAAGAATATAAATTAACGTTAAATACGCATCTTCAGGAAAAAGAGATTCTTGAAATGGCTCCTGCATCAGGTTTGATGTTCAACCTGCCTTTTGATAATTACCAGGGCGAAGTGATTTATCTGAAAGAAGGAGATGTGGTTTCGTTGGGAAATGATAAACTGGAAGTGATACATGCACCCGGCCATTCGCCGGGAAGTATTTGTTTTTATTGTGAAAAGCAACAGTTTATTATTGGGGGTGATGTGCTTTTTCAAAATAGCATTGGCCGCACCGATTTGCCTTATGGGGATCATGAAGAATTACTTAGAAATATAAAGGGAAAACTTTTCAAACTTCCGGCGGAAGTAAAAGTTTATCCAGGCCATGGCAGAGAAACCACTATTGGAAGTGAGATAAAAGAGAATCCGTATTTAAAGTAATCGTTGATAGAAGTCCTAATCAATTCCTGCTGACATCTATAGATTATAGGTTTGTTTTTAAATGTTCCTTTCAAATTGAAATAAACATTATCAATTACAGCATTAAAAGTGCTTACTGTGCCACTTTTGTAATTTTCAAAACATTCGTAGGCAAGTGCAATGAAACCGGCGTGCTGCCTGTGTTTACAACTACGTCTCCTGTTTTCAAAAAGCCGCGTTCTCTTAAAATTCCAATCTGATCAAAGAAAATACCGTCAAGGCTTTCTTCTTCATCATAGAAAAATGCACGCACGCCCCAGCTTAAACTGAGCTGGTTTATCAGGCTTTTCTGTTTGCTGAAAATGTACAAAAGCGATTTGGGGCGATAGCTGCTGAGCATAAATCCGGTATATCCACTTTGTGTCATTCCTATTAACGCATCGGCATTTACATCCTGGGCAAGTTTGCAGGCACTATAACAAATGGCATCGCTGAGGAATGAAGGTGAATGTGGCTGGGGAGCCAGAATGTCTTCGCGATTATAATCATAAGCCGTTTTTTCAATTTCCAGAATTATTTTGCTCATGGTTTCTATTACGAGAGTCGGATAATTACCGGTTGCTGTTTCACCACTCAACATGAGTGCATCTGCTCCTTCCAGAACTGCGTTAGCCACATCTGTGATCTCACTTCTGTTGGGTTTTATGCGGTCCATCATGCTTTCCATCATTTGGGTAGCTACAATTACCGGCTTCGCCCGGTGCATGCATTTGCGAATGATTTCTTTTTGAATAAGCGGTACTTTTTCTATCGGCAATTCAACACCCAGGTCTCCACGTGCTATCATAATTGCATCGCTCTCGATAATAATATCCCGGATATTTATAACGGCTTCAGGTTTTTCGATTTTTGCAATGACCTTTGCCGTACTGTTTCTACTCTTCAGAATTTCTTTCAGTCCAGTAATATCTTTCACTTCACGTACAAACGAAAGAGCAATCCAATCTACATTTTGCCCAATAATAAAATCAAGATCATTCAAATCTTTTTCTGTGAGAGCGGGTAAAGAAATTTTTGTATCAGGCAGGTTTAGTCCTTTTTTTGAAGAAAGAATTCCGCCAATTACCACCACCACTTCCACATTGTTATTTGGAAGTATTTTAGTTACTCTCACCTCCAGTTTGCCATCATCAATCATGATAAGGTTTCCCGGCTCTACATCTTTATACAAATCAGGATAGCTTACATAGATTTGTTCTTTGGTACCAATACATTTTGTGTTTGTGAAAGTGAGGATATCACCGGGATTAATTTCCAAAGCGTTATTTTCAATTTCTCCCACCCTTAATTTTGGCCCTTGTAAATCGGCAAGTATTGCAATGTTAAACGGAAGCGTCTCATTTATCTTCCTGATGATCTGAATAATTCTTGCTTTATCTTCCTGGCTTCCATGAGAAAAATTTAACCGGAAAACATTTACACCGGATTTTACCAGTTCTACCATCGCGTCATAATTATCACAGGCAGGACCTACAGTAGCTACTATTTTTGTACGTTTTACGGTATGGTCAAATCCTGCTTTTTTGTCCATCTCCTTATGCAAATATTTACTGATATTCTTTGACATGTCCTTTTATGATTTTGATTTTTAAAGCTTCTAATCTTCGGTTAATGCAGAGGTTTCGCCTTTGGCATTAATCAATAAT